>PKTQ01000337.1 GCA_002869085.1 Hyphomicrobiales bacterium
AGGCACGCGATCCATGACCGATACGCCTAACAAGCCGGGGGGCATGACCTATGCCGAAGCCGGGGTCGATATTGCGGCGGGCAATGCGCTGGTCAAGGCAATCGGGCCGCTGGCCAAGGCCACGGCGCGGCCCGGCTCCGAGCCGGGACTGGGCGGGTTCGGCGGGTTGTTCGACCTGAAGGCGGCCGGCTATGACGACCCGATTCTGGTGGCGGCCAATGATGGTGTCGGCACCAAGCTGAAACTGGCCTTCGCCACCGGCCGTCATGACACGGTCGGCATCGACCTGGTGGCGATGTGCGTCAACGATCTGGTGGTGCAAGGGGCCGAGCCGCTGTTCTTCCTCGATTATTTCGCCACCGGCAAGCTCGAGCCCGGCACGGCTGAGCGCGTCATTGCCGGCATCAGCGACGGCTGCCGGCAGGCGGGCGCGGCGCTGATCGGCGGGGAAACCGCGGAAATGCCGGGCATGTATCCGGACGGCGAATATGATTTGGCTGGGTTTGCGGTCGGCGCGGTCGCGCGCGGGCAACTGCTGCCCCGGCCCGGCATCGCCGCCGGAGACGTGATTCTCGGCCTGGCCTCAGACGGGGTGCATTCGAACGGCTTTTCGCTGGTGCGCCGGCTCGTGGAGCGCTCCGGGCTCGGCTATGACGACCCGGCCCCGTTCCAGCCCGGGCTCAGCCTGGGGACGGCCCTGCTGACCCCGACGCGGATCTATGTCAAATCGCTGCTGGCGGCACTGAAGGCGGGCGGCGGCATCAAGGCGCTGGCGCATATCACTGGCGGCGGGCTGACCGAAAACCTGCCCCGGGTGCTGCCTGAAGGGCTGGACGCGGCAATCGAGCTTGACGCGCTGACACCGCCGCCGGTGTTCGGCTGGCTGGCCAAAACCGGGGCGATCAGCGCTGAGGAAATGCTGCTGACCTTCAATTGCGGCATCGGCATGGCGGTGATCGTGGCGCCGGATGAGGCCGAGGAGATCAGCGCGGTGCTGCGCCAAGGCGGCGAGCGGGTGCTTAAGATCGGCGAGATCGTGCCGGGGATCGGCGAGTCCGGGGTGTTTTATTCTGGCGAGTTGAGAGTTTGAGCATGAAGATCGGCATCCTGATTTCCGGCCGCGGCAGCAATATGCAGGCCCTGGTCAAGGCCGCGGCCGAGCCCGATTACCCGGCCGAGGTGGCGGTGGTGATCTCCAACCGCCCGGATGCGCTGGGTCTGGAATATGCCCGCCATGTGGGCCTGCCGGCGGTGACCATCGACCACAAGGCCTATGACAGCCGCGAGGCCTTCGAGCGCGAGCTCGACCGGGTGCTGCGCCAATATGGCACCGAGCTGATCTGTAATGCGGGCTTCATGCGCCTGTTGACCGCCGGCTTCGTCGATGCCTGGCATGACCGCCAGATCAATATCCATCCCTCGCTGCTGCCGGCCTATAAGGGGCTGCATAGCCATGAGCGGGTGCTGGCGGATGGGGTCAAGATCACCGGTTGTTCGGTGCATTTCGTGCGCACCGCGATGGATGCGGGGCCGATTATCGCCCAGGCGGCGGTGCCGGTGCTGGAGGGGGACGAACCGGGCGATCTGGCGGCGCGGGTGCTGCAGGCCGAACACCAGCTTTATCCCCATGCGCTGAAACTGGTGGCCGAGGGGCGGGCCAGGGTCCGTGACGAAAAAGTGGTGATTGACGGCAATGACCGCGCGGCACCGGCGCTGTTTTCCCCGCTGATCGGCGCGCGGGACTGAACCCGGGCGGAGCGTGCCCGGACCGGCCCTCACCCCTTAATGTTGACACTTATCACTTAAACGCAAAACCTGCGTCATACCGGCGGCGGCAGCCTCATCACCCTGGGGTGATTTGTCGCAAGGCACGGGTGATACGCGCACTGGAAATACAATATTTACATGCATATGTTCTAATGGAACGAGTGAAGATTCATATCGGATATAACTTATCGCGATGTGGACCGGAACAGGCGATGCTGCGGGCATGCCTGGCTGACGAAGGAGACTCCATTATGCCTCACAAGATCCTTGCCGCCATTGATGGAACGGATCATGGCATCAGAACGGCCCGGCGGGCCGCCGAGGAAGCCAGGCGGATGGATGCGGAACTGATTCTGCTGCATACCTTCTCGCCGCGCGAACTGACCAATGATGAACTGGACTATGCCGAAAAGCGCTGCGGAAGCGATTTTCGCAAGCTGGTCAGCGGCGGCGTGCTGTCGCAATATAGCCATGAGGACAAGGCCAGCCCGCCGACCATCAAGTCGTTCATCGAGGCGCGGGACAATTTCTTCCGCATTTACGGCGAGGACATTCTCGACCGGGCCAGCGAACAGGCCTTTGAGACCGGGCTGGATGAGGTCAGCACCCTGCTGGAAGAAGGCGATCCGTGCCAGACCGTGCTGAACACCGCCCGGGAGGAAAATGTGGACATGATCGTGATCGGCAAGAGCGATCACAGCGCGATCGCCAATTTCTTCCTCGGTAACAAGGTCAAGAAGATCATGAACGAAGCCGACCGCACCGTGCTGACGGTGGACTGACCCCAATCTCCATTGGCTCGAAAAGAAGGGCCCGCGCATCATGCGCGGGCCCTCATTTTTATGCGCATCAGCGCTTCTCAGCTAATGCGCTTGTAATGATCCGGGTGGATGGCGTGATCCACCACCTCTTCCAGATGATCCAGATGCAACTGATGGATGAAGCCGTGCACGCTGGCATGGTGGGTGGCTTCCTCGTGATCCGGGGTCAGCACCAGTGCGGTCAGGGCAGAACCGGCAAGGCAGGCGCCGGCACAGACCGAAAAGGCGAGCGGGAAATTGCCCATATCGCCGAGCATGCCGCCCAGCACCGGCCCGGCAATGCCCCCGACGCCATAGGACAGGAACACCAGCGGATAGTTCTGGCCGACCCGGTTGGTGCCGAAAATATCGGCGGTCAGGGTCGGGAACAAAGCGAAATTGCCGCCGAAGTTAAAGCCGATCAGCGCCGCGCCCAGATAGAGCAGCCAGGCATTGCCGGCCATATAGGTGAAGGCGAACAGAAACACCGCCTGGGACGCGGTCATGATGATCACCGAGCGCTTGCGCCCGAGGCGATCGCTCAACGTGCCCCAGATGATGCGGCCGAGCCCGTTGGCAAGGCTGAAGGACACCGCCATGGCGGTGCCGGCAATGGCGCTGGCCTCGACCGCGCCGTAACCGGCGGCCTGCAGGGCCTCCATCGGATAGAGCTTCATCAGGCCGATCGACATCAGGCCGGCGCCGGCGCTGGCGGCGAAAGTGAGGAATATCAGGTAGAATTGCGGCGTGCGCAGCATTTCGGCGACGGTAAAATCCTCGCCGCCGCTGCCGGCCATTTGCGGTGGCGGGTTATAGCCTTCGGGCTTCCAGCCCTTGGGCGGCATACGCATCCAGATCGACCCAATGAGAATCAGCGCCGCGAAGGCGATGCCGTAAATGATGAAGGTGGCGGCAAGGCCTGAGTTCTCGATCAGATGGCCCCAGGCCCCGGCGATCTTGACCCAGCCCATGGCGCCGAAGCCAAAGCCGGCCACGGCGAGGCCGGTGATCATGCCTTTCTTGTCCGGAAACCAGCGCATGCCGACGGCGATCGGCACCACATAGCCAAGGCCGATGCCCGAACCGCCGATCAGGCCGATACCCAGCATCACCGCCCAGAAATGATCGGCCCCCAGCAGGCCGGCCAGGACATAGCCGAACCCCAGGGTCAGGCCGCCGGCCACCGCCAGGCGCTGCGGCCCGAAGCGGGTCAGGGCCCGGCCCGCGCCGACCATCACCACGGCAAAGCTCACAAGGCCGAGGGCAAACACCAATTGGGTGTCGAGCTTGGACCAGCCGGCCGCCTTCAGGGCCGGGGTAAACACCGACCAGGCATAGATGGCCCCGAGACTGAGTTGCATGAGGATAGCGCCGAGAATGACGAAACGGCGGTCCATCGTCCTGGATTGTGACATGTGGTTCTCCTTTGGCGGTGCATGACGGGGGCAACGAAACTGGGAGATACGCGGGGGACCGATATTGGCCGGATATCCATGCATAGATTCCGGCATGACCATTATACAAGCAGGTGCGGGGTATGATCCACAGACAATCGCGCAAGGCAGCCCCCAGCCAGACGCATATCGCCAGGCGCCTCGCCGCCTGGGCTATCGGGTGATGAGAGGGATCAGATCAGCACGCCTGCGGGCTGAACAGGGCCATTTCTTCCGAGAGACCGCGCAGGCGGTGATGGCCGTGATGCTCGAGCGGGCAGGACAGATGACCGGCGACCTGATCGGAAATCAGCACCGGCTGGCCAATGGTCTTGGTCAGGTCCTCAATACGGGCGGTGATGTTGACCGCGCGGCCGATCACCGTGAAATCGAGCCGCTCCGGAGCGCCGACATTGCCGAAAAACACATCGCCCGCATGCAGGCCGATCCCGCAGCTAAGCTCGCCCCAGCCCTCGATCCGCGCCAGTTCGGGCGGAGGCTCGCTGTTCAATTGCCGCATTTCCCGCAGCACCTGATGCGAGGCATCGACCGCCGCTTGCGCGGCGCTGGCGCCGGTTTCGGCGCAGTCATAGGGAAACACCGCCAGCATGCCGTCGCCGATGAATTTGAGCACCTCGCCGCCATGGGCCATCACCGCGCCGGCCTGGCGCTCGAAATAGGCATTGAGAATCTTCATCACATCCTCACCGGCCAGCCGGTCCGAGAGGTCGGTGAAGCCGCGCAGATCCGAGACCCAGATCACCGCCCGCACCGCCTCGCCGTCGCCGCGGGTAATGGCCCCGTTCAGCACTTTCTTCCCGGCGGCATGGCCGAGATAGGTGTCCATCACATTGCCGGCGATGCGGTTGAGGATATGACGCTCCACATGCAGGGCGAACAGGCTGAGAATCTGCTTCAGCTCCAGCAGCTCGGGCTCGGGAAAGCCGCCATCGCGCCGCGTGGCGATGGTGACCACATTGTGATAGCTGCCACCACCGCGCAGCGGCATGGCGTAATAATCGGTAAAGCCCTCCTCGAGCAGATCCTGCATGAGCGGGAAGGATTTACGGGTGGCCGGATCCTGCGGGTCGCAGCGCACCTGCTCGCCCAGCTCGATGACCTGATAAAGCGGGCTCTGGCGATAGGCGTCCCGGTCCCGGGCCTCGCTTGTGATCTTGATTTCATCGCAAAATCCGTCGCGGGCATTCCAGTACCAACTGAAACCGACCAGTTGCGGATGCAGGGTGCCGACACTCAGGCTGGAGCGCTCGAAAGGCAGGCCGGCGGCTTTCAGGCGCCAGGCCAGGGATTCGAACAGCAGCATGAGATCGTCCTCGGCCAAGGCTTCGCTTAAAAGCCAGGCGGCGATCTCGACCAGAGTGGTGGTTGGGGGCGCCGTGTCCGGGCCACGGCTGGAGCGGCGATGAACGTGCAATCCGGGTGGATATCTGCGCGGGGCGGTATCGATGGGGGCGGAGAGCATCATTGCTCTCATATGGCTATTGCAGGCGCCGGGTTTCAAGTCGCACGGCGCGGCGATGGAGCAGCGATGGATCGGCTAAGGCCCGCCGGCGTCTCTGCGACGCCGGGCGGACCTGCCGTTGCGGACCGGATCAGCCGGTGATTTCGATGTCCGAGAAGAAATAGGCGATCTCGACCGCCGCGGTTTCGGGCGCGTCGGAGCCATGCACGGAATTGGCCTCGAGGGATTCGGCGAAGTCCTTGCGGATGGTGCCCTCGGCGGCTTCGGCCGGGTTGGTGGCGCCCATGACTTCACGGTTCCTGGCAATGGCGTTTTCGCCCTCCAGCACCTGCACCACCACCGGGCCGGAAATCATGAAGGCGACGAGATCGTTGAAAAAGGGGCGCTCTTTATGGACCGCGTAAAAGCCCTCGGCCTGGGGCTTGGTCAGCTGCAGGCGCTTGGAGGCGACGATGCGCAGGCCGGCCGATTCCAGGCGGTCGGTGATCTTGCCGGCCAGATTGCGGCGGGTGGCGTCGGGTTTGATGATGGAGAATGTGCGTTCCAGGGCCATGACGGTATTCCTTTGTTGATAATGCCGGAGCGGATTTGCGCCGCTTATAGCGGGGCGGTCCGGCCCGGGCAAGTGGCCAATCGACGCAAAAGGTCAAGCTGTGCTAAAAGCCCTGCGAGATGCTGCATATCAATGACATAACCTACCGTATCGCGGGGCGGACCCTGCTCGATGAAACCAGCGCCGCGGTGCCGGCCGGGCACAAGGTGGGGCTTGTGGGGCGCAATGGCTGCGGCAAGAGCACCCTTTTAAAGATCATCGCGCATGAGCTGGAGCCGGAGGGCGGCACCATATCGGCCCCCAGCGGCACCCGCACCGGCATGATGCGCCAGGAAGCGCCGGAGGGGCCGACCAGCCTGATCGACTGGGTGCTTGGCGAGGACAAGGAGCGCGCGCGCCTGCTCGCCCAGGCGGAAACCGAAACCGACGGGCATGAGATCGCCGAAATCCATACCAGGCTCAACGACATCGACGCCCATTCGGCGCCGGCGCGGGCGGCGGCGATCCTGTCCGGGCTCGGTTTCGACAATGCGGCCCAGCAGCGCAGTCTCGCTGAATTTTCCGGCGGCTGGCGCATGCGGGTGGCGCTGGCGGCGCTGCTGTTCACCGAACCGGATGTGCTGCTGCTGGATGAGCCGACCAATTATCTCGACCTTGAAGGGGCGATTTGGCTGATCCAGTATCTGCGCAGCTATCCGCGCACCGCCATCATCGTCAGCCATGACCGCGAGCTGCTGAACAACGCTGTGCAAAGCATACTGCATCTGGAAGACGGGCGGCTGTCGATCACCCCGGGCGGTTATGACCGCTTCGAGCGCATCAGGCGCGAGACCCAGGCGCTACAGCTCAGGCTGAAGAAACGCCAGGACGACGCCCGGCGCCATATGGAGGATTTCGTGCGCCGGTTCCGGGCCAAGGCCACCAAGGCGCGCCAGGCGCAAAGCCGCCTGAAGGCGCTGGCCCGGATGGAGCCGGTGGCGGCCATGGTCGACCGGCAGGTGGCGCCATTCGTGTTCACGGCGCCGTCGCGGGCCGTCTCGCCGCCTTTTTTGCAGCTCGAAGAGGCCAGCGCCGGCTATGTTCCGGGCCAGCCGGTGCTCAGAGACATGAATCTGCGCATCGATCCCAGCGACCGCATCGGGCTGCTGGGGGCCAATGGCAATGGCAAGAGCACCTTCGCCAAGCTGCTATGCGGGCATCTGGAGTTGATGTCGGGGCGCCGGAAGATGCACCGCAAGAGCCGGGTCGGCTATTTCGCCCAGCATCAGATGGACGAGCTGGTGGAAACGGACTCGCCCTATGACCATTTCCGCCGCCTGATGCCCGACGCCACCGAGGCCCAGCTCAGGGCGCGGCTGGGGGCGCTCGGTTTCGGCATTGAGAAGGCCGACACCAAGGCGGGCAATCTGTCGGGCGGCGAAAAGGCGCGGCTGCTGTTCGCGCTGGCGGCGTTTGGCGAGCCGCATATGCTGATCCTGGACGAGCCGACCAATCATCTGGATGTGGATAGCCGCGAGGCGCTGATTCAGGCTCTCAACGAATATGAAGGGGCGGTGATTCTGATCAGCCATGACCGGCACCTGATCGATGCCTGCGCCGACCGGCTGTGGCTGGTGGCGGACGGCACCGTCGCCCCTTATGAGGGCGATATGGACGATTACCGCCAGATGCTGCTGGACGGGCGCGCCGGGCGCGGCGGCAAGGACAATGGGGAGAACGGCGCCGGCAAGGGCGCATCCGAGGCCAATACCAAACTGGCCAGACGGCGCCAGAACGCCCAGGACCGGGCGGCGATCGCCCCGCTCAGGCAAAAGGCGCG
>PKTQ01000144.1 GCA_002869085.1 Hyphomicrobiales bacterium
CTACAACAACCGGATGAGCGTGAATGACTGTCAGGTACGGGATATGTCCGAGACCGGATGCAAGATTAAAATGGATTCTCTGATAGGCGTTCCCAACTACTTCACATTGCACATCCTCAATGGTGATGTGAAACATGAGTGCGAGGTCGTCTGGCGCAAGGCCGACATGATGGGCGTCAAATACCTTTAAACACGGCATTCTCGATCAGACCGCACTGAGCGTGTGATTTTCCTCCGCCGCCAGGATTAAAACGCCCGTGCAAATGGGTCAGCGATGTGGCCCACGCTTCCATGATTGCCAGCCGGCAGAAGAATTGTTGGAATTGCTTGCTTATCTTGCTTTCGCCGGCCGGCTGGCCGACACTTGATCCCACACGAATCAGATGGGAGAGGGATGTTGCGCCGGATTGCAGCCATCGCACTTGCCGGGTGCCTCATGGGGATGGGGGTTTCGGATAGCGTTGCCGCCTCCAGGGCGGACAAGCGGCTCAGCGCCGCCCAGTCGGCATTTCAGGCCGGTAATTTTTCACGGGCGATAAGCCGCTTTTCCGATATCATTTCAGCCGGGAGTTACGGCAAGGCGGTGCTGGCGCAGGCGTTTTATTACCGCGGGCTGGCGTTTCAGCGCTCGGGAAAGCCGATTGAGGCGCTGGCGGACTTTACCAATGCCCTGTGGCTCGAGGGCCTGCCGAAACCGGTGCATGCCCAATGTCTGATCCGGCGCGGTTATCTCCGGCTGGAACAGAGCCAGAATGATGCGGCCCTTGAGGACATGAATTCGGCGGTGCGCACGCTTGACGATGCGGAAAGCCACATGGCGCGGGCCAAGGTGCTGGTGGCGACCGGCAAGCCGGAAGCGGCGATCAAGGATCTGGCCCTGGCCGAACAAATGAATCCCAACCGGAAATGGTTCCTGCATATGGTGCGGGCCGAGGCCCTGGACGGGCTTGGGCGGCGGGGCGAGGCCCTGTCCGAGGCCAGAGCGGCGATCGAGATCATCCCGGATCGCAAATATGCGCCGCTGAACAGGCTTTATGCGCGGCTCGGAGGCCATGGCGGGCGTCAATTGGCCGGCCGGCCGGTGGCGGGGCCGGATTCCGGGCTGACCACCGGGTCGATTCGCAGAAGCTCGGGCAGCGAGGCGGGGGACTGGGCGAAGGCGACCCGGATTGACCCGGCCGCACCGGCAGCGAAGCGCGGGCGTGAAGCGGCGGCGGTAAAGGCCCTGTCCGGCAAGAGCGGCGATTACGTGCTGCAACTGGCGGCGAGCCGCAGCCTTGAGGCCGCCAAGAAGGCGGTGCACCGGATGGCGCGGCTGAACCGGCCGCTGCTGGCCGGTCATGATCTGTTCGTGGTCAAGGGGCTGGACAGGTCCAATCAACGGGTCTTCCGGGTCAGGCTGGGGCCGTTCAATGACCGCACCAAACCGGCCGGTATCTGCGCCCGCCTGAAATCCTCCGGGCAGGACTGTTTCGTCACCCGGCGCTGATTTTTCAGCCTCAGGCGAACTTAAAGCTTCCGCTGCCGCATTTTGCGCTTATATGTGACCTCTGAACGGAGTATGTGTTGGGCGCCGACAGGTTCGCTGTTCCGGCCATTCCGCCGTTCGGCAGCAGCAGCAATTGTCAAGATCGACAGCCATGAGCAAAAAAACCAAAAAACCGGCCTTTGAAGAGCTGACCAAAAGCAGCGGCGAGACACGCAAGGGCCTTGGCTTCATGGCGCGGCTGCGGAATTACTTCCTGACAGGGCTGGTGGTGGCGGCGCCGCTCAGCATCACCATCTACATCACATGGTCGTTCATCAATTTTGTGGATGACTCGGTCAAGCCGTGGATGCCGGCACTGTATAACCCGGACACTTACCTGCCCTTTGCGGTGCCGGGGGTGGGGCTGCTGGTGGCGCTGGTGGGGCTGACCCTGATCGGGGCGCTGACCGCCAATCTGTTCGGCCGTTCGCTGATTGAACTGGGCGAGCAGATTCTGGGGCGCACACCGGTGGTGCGCAATCTCTATCGGGCGCTGAAGCAGATCTTCGAAACGGTGATCTCCCAGAGCAGCAGTTCGTTCCAGGAAGTGGGGCTTATCGAATATCCGCGCCTCGGGCTTTATGCCATCGTGTTCGTGTCCACCGACACCAAGGGCGAGGTGAAGCACAGAACCGGCGTGGCGGGGGACGACATGATTTCGGTGTTTTTGCCCACCACGCCGAATCCAACCTCGGGCTTTTTACTGTTTTTACCGCGAAAAGACATGATTTCACTCGATATGAGTGTTGAAGAAGCGGCCAAGCTGGTGATTTCAGCCGGTCTTGTGACCCCGGAATATGACGGCAAGAAAATAGCTGGTAACGCAGAAGTGATTGAGAATAAGACGGTTTCCGATCCCGAATAACATTGATTCGGGTTAGTCTTATTAACCTTTAGTCGAGATTTCGCCTTTCTTTTGCCGCGTTTCCATCGCATAATAATAGCGACCGGGACAGAATAAACAGCATACACCCAATGGAGGTTGACATGATTAATTTCAAATTCAGTGGTCGCGCGATTGCCTTTGCCGCCGCTTCCGTATTTGCACTGGGGCTGGTGACAGCCACTCCGCAGGAAGCTCAGGCTGCCAGCAAGACAGGTAATTTCCTGCTCGGCGCCGCTGCCGGCGCTGCCGGTCTGGCCCTGCTGCATGGCGCTCGCCGTAATTATCGGCCGGCCCCGCGCCGCTATTATGCTCCGCGCCGCTATTATGCGCCGCGTCGCTATTATGCCCCGGCACGGGCTCGTTATGCGCCCTGGTCTCAGGCCTGGTATGCTGATTGCGCCCGCCGCTACCGCAGCTTCAACCCGAACACCGGTTACTACACCGCCTATTCGGGCTATCAGAAGTTCTGCAGGTAAGAAAATCCGGCGAGCCTGACCGGCCCGCCTGAGTTTACCGGCCCCGTTGCCCGTCTTTTCATCAGAAGACGGCAGCGGGGCTTTTTCATGCCAAATCCGTATTTTTGCGTAAAAACAAGACGTCTTGCGGCACGGTTTCAGGGGGTGTATGACCGCTCATGCTGGCTCCTCCGGTCCTGCGTCATTTCAACACGTCAATATGGCTTGCATTTTGTCCGTAAAAATACGTATATTCCCGAAATGAGCCGATCCGGTGACTTTCAAGGCGCGGGACAAAGCAGATGCACAACCGAGTAAGCGTGACGCAGGGGGAATAAATGGCTGATTATAATGCAGTTCTGGATGAGGCGATTCAATCCTTGAGGACTGAGGGTCGCTACCGCGTCTTTGCCGACATCCGCCGCAAACGCGGTGAATTCCCCAAAGCCACCTATTATGGCGATGCGGAACCGCGCGATATCACTGTGTGGTGCAGCAATGACTATCTGGCCATGGGGCAGCACGACAAGGTCGTCAACGCCATGCATGAAGCCATCGACACCGCCGGCTCCGGCTCGGGCGGCACCCGCAATATCGGCGGCACCACCCATTATCACGTTCAGCTCGAACAGGAGCTGGCCAGCCTGCACGGCAAGGAATCGGCGCTGGTGTTCACCTCCGGTTACATCGCCAATGACGCCACCTTGAGCACCATGGCCAAACTGTTCCCCGACTGCATCATCCTGTCCGACGCCAAGAATCATGCCTCGATGATCGAGGGTATCCGCCGCGGGCGCGGCCCCAAGCGGATCTGGAAGCATAACGATCTTGAGGATCTGGAAAACCAGCTGAAAGAGATCGATATCAACCACCCGAAGGTCATCGCCTTCGAGTCGGTCTATTCAATGGACGGCGATATTGCGCCGATCGGCGCCATCTGCGATCTTGCCGAAAAATACAATGCGCTGACCTATCTCGATGAAGTTCATGCGGTTGGCCTCTATGGCGAGCATGGCGGCGGCGTTTCAGAACGCGACGGCGTGGCGGACCGGGTCGATATCATCGAAGGCACACTCGCCAAGGGCTTTGGCATGATGGGCGGCTATATCGCCGCTTCGGCGGCCATGGTCGATGCGGTGCGCTCCTATGCGCCGGGCTTTATCTTCACCACCTCAATCGCCCCGGCTATCGCAGCCGGCGCGCTGGCCAGCGTGCGCCATCTGAAGCAGAGCGGAGAGGAGCGCCGCGCCCATCAGGAACGCGCCGCGACCCTGAAGGCCAAGCTGCGCGCCGCCAATCTGCCGGTGATGGACAGCCCCAGCCATGTGGTGCCGGTGATGATCGGCGATCCCGTCATGTGCAAACAGCTCACCGATGCGTTGATGGACCAGTTCGACATCTATGTGCAGCCGATCAACTATCCGACCGTGGATAAGGGCACCGAACGCATCCGCCTGACCCCGGGGCCCAAGCATGAAGATGCGCATATGGACGCGCTGATCGAGGCTCTGGACACGCTGTGGAAGCAGTTGCAGCTTCAACGCGCCGCGTGAGCCGCACCTCTCCGAAACCGGGCGAGATCTATCTGGAATTCACGCCGATCGGCGCCATGGTCCGCGTCAGCGCGGTCGATGCCGCCACCGGCGTCGAGGTGACGATTGCCGGACCAAAAAACACGCCGCGCGCCCAGCTTGAGCGCACGGTGGTGGCCAAGCTGAAATATGTGCTGAATAAGCAGGCGAAGGGCTAAGGGATTTCCGGTGCGGGCAATGCCGGCCTTAAATCCGGCACCAGCCCTGAGGGCCGAGCTGTTCCTGGGGCCGGAAACGGGCTTTGTACTGCATCTTGTTCGAGCCTTCGACATAATAGCCGAGATAGACATAGGGTAGGCCCATACGCAGGGCGGCTTCGACATGATCGAGGATCATGAAGGTGCCGAGGCCCCGTTTTTCCTCATCCGGGGCGAAAAAGCTGTAGACCATGCTGAGCCCGTCATCCAGCACATCGGTGAGCGCTGCGGCGATCAGCGGCGGCTTGACGGCCCCGGAGTGTTCCAGCGTCTGGCGGGGGCGATATTCGATGATGCGGGTGTCGATGCCGGTATCGCCGACCATGGCCATGTAATCGAACACATTCATATCGGCCATGCCGCCATCGGCATGACGGGTTTCGATATAGTCGCGGAACAGGGCGTATTGCTCCGAGGTTGGTCCGGAGGTCTGATATTTGCCGATCAGGTCGCTGTTGAGCCGCTGGATGCGGCGCAGGGATTTGCTCAGTTTGAACTCGGCGACCGGAATGCGCACCGAAACGCAGGCGGTGCAGTCTTCGCAGGCGGGCTGATAAGCGATGTTCTGGCTGCGGCGGAAACCGCCCTTGGTGAGCGAATTGTTGAGAAAGACGGCATTTTCCCCGGTCAGCACCGTGAACAGCTTGCGTTCCTGCCTGTCGGGCAGATAGGGGCACTTCATCGGCGCCGTCATATAGAATTGGGGAAATCCCCGCCCCTGATCGGTCAAAACCCAGCTCTCCAAATATCAGAACAACAATGTAAAATACGCCTCGTCCCAATTCAAGGTCATTATTGTGACGGAAACAAGGAGTGTAAAGGCTGATGTCGGCGATTTGAAGCGCCGGTTTTCATTTACCCTGCGGGGGGGCGCCTAGCCGAGATCGGCGCGCCGGTCCGGGTTGTTGATCACCACGGTGCCGCAGATGAAGTCATGAGCGCAGCGGCGGCGACCGTCGAATATCGGCACCAGCAGAATGAAGAATGTGGTCAGGGTGACCGAGAAATAAAACAGCAGCGAATGGGCCGCCGCCTGCAATATGGCCGGGCGCTCGCCATACCAGGTGCGCATTTCCAGCCCCATCATGCGCATGCCGAATGTGGACGAATAAGGCCCGCCCAGAGTGAAGGATTCATAACCCAGCACCAGCATGATCAGGAAGGCGCCCCACAGGGGCAGCAGCAGGCCGAGGCTGAGAATGCCGAAGATCAGGAACAGGCCGGAGCCGAGCAGCCACAGGATGGCGATGACCACCGCATCGATGATGAAGGCGAAGACGCGCCGCCACATGACACCGGCAAAATATTCAGGCTGGGCGTCGGGGTCATAGGCCGGGGGCGCCTTAAAGGCGTCTGACAGGTCGTCATCGCCGTTCATGCCGTATTGCGACTGGGGGGACATGGGAATAGCTCCTTGATGCGCTCAAATCTGCACATAGGTTGCGGCTGCGGCGATTGCAAGCTATGAGCAGGGCTTGAAACTTTATGGCAGGCAGCGGAAATTTGATGACTCTGACGGAAAATCAATTGCGGCAGGCATTCGGGCAATTCGCCACCGGGGTCACGGTGATGAGCGTCGCGGACGAGCAGGGGCGGGCGCATGGCGTCACCGCCAATTCCTTCACCTCGGTGTCGCTGCAGCCGCCGCTCATTTTGTGGTGCCTGCGCATTGAGGCCTCGATCCACCCGCTATTCATGGATCACGAGCGCTTTGCGGTCAATTTTCTGGCCCGCCACAACCGAGCCCTGTCGGACCGGCAGGCCATGAAGGAAAACCAGCACCTGCCGGAGGGGGCGTTCGATGCCGGACCGTCCGGGGTGCCGGTGCTCAAAGAGGCGATGACCAGCCTGCTGTGCCGCACCGTCAGGCGCGATGCGGGCGGCGATCACACCATATTCCTGGCCGAGGTAGAGCAGATCCTGGATGGGCCGGGCACCGATCCGCTGCTGTTTTTCGGCGGGCGCTATCACGCCCTGGCCGACAGGCCGGACGGGAGCTGAACCCCGCGAGCCTCCCGGGAAAAAGCAGAATTGCCTGAGTTGCGGTTTGAATTATAACGATCGTTATGATATCACTAATTGATAGTGGTCGTTATCAATAAGGGGCAGCACATGCGCTATAGCACTGAACAGAAACGGGAAATGCGCGCAGCTATGCTCAGCGCCATGGGCCGGGGCTTGCGCAAGAACGGTTTTGCCGGCAGCGGTGTCGATGATCTGGCGCGCCGCGCCGGGGTGACTTCAGGCGCGATCTATTCGCAGTTCGGATCCAAGCAGGCGGTGTTTCTGGCGGCGCTGGAGGCGGGGCTCGACGAGCTCGCCGCCGCCATACCGGACTATCAGAACCGGCACGGGGCCGGCTGGGTGTGGGCCTTTGCCGGACATTATCTGGGCCGGGCGCACCGGGAGGATCTGGAAGGGGGCTGCGTGATGGCGGCGCTGACGGGCGATGTGGTGCGGGCCGGGGAAGAGGCGCATCGGCTGATGGAAGACAAAATGCAGCACATCGCCGCCCTGGCGGCCCGGGGCCTGAAGGGCGGATCGGAGGCGGAGCGGCTCGCTCGGGCCTGGGCGCTGATCAGCCTTTTGGCCGGCGGGCTCAATCTGACCCGCGCCATGCAGCGGCCGGAGCCGGTGCAGGCGCTGGCCGAAAGCCTGATCGAGGCGGCGGTGCAGGCGGCGGGGCCGGCGCGCGATGTCAGCGGCGGCTGATCCGGCCTGGGCTAGAGCTTGGCGTGGGCGCCGTCGCAGAAGGGGCCATTCTGGGTGTGCTTGCACTGGCACACGGCATATTTGCGGGTGGTCTCGACAGTGAAGGACTTCGGCTCGATGCCGGTGCCTTCATGGGAGCCATCGCAGAATGGCTGGGTCTTGGAGCGGCCGCAGGCGCACCACCAATATTCCTTGCCGGCCTCCAGGGTAACGGCGGCGGGTTTGGGGGCGGCAATAATCACTTCGCTCATCATATGTTCCTTAGGAAATGTTTGATTTTTACGCTTCGCTCAGCAACATAAGGGCTTCATATGGGCTTTTGAACCCGTCAGACACGGATTATTAGAAAAATTACAAGGAACCGCGACATGAAACTGGCATTTATCGGGCTCGGCGTGATGGGTTATCCGATGGCGGGGCATCTGGCCGCGGCCGGACATGAGGTGAC
>PKTQ01000309.1 GCA_002869085.1 Hyphomicrobiales bacterium
TACAATGCCGAGCCCAAGCTGGTGGCCAGCCTGAAAGGCCAGGGCGGGGATGCGGACAAGAAGGGCCTGGCCATTCCGGTCAAGATCAAGGGGCCATGGGCCAATCCCAAGATCGTTCCTGATCTGAAAAAACTGCTGCAGGACCCGGAAGCCCTGGCCGAAAACGCCAAGAATCTGGTCAAGAAGGCCAAGGGCCTGAAAAAGGTGATCAAGAACCTGAAAGGCGGGGATAGCAAGGATCTGATCGGCGGCCTGCTCGGCAAGGGGGGCGGCGGCGAGGCCGCGCCTGAAGGCGGCGACGATCCGGTGGGCGGGCTGCTGAAAAACCTGCTGCCGCAATAGTCTCACAGCGTGTCTGAGGGCGCGGCGCGCCCCCCGCGATCCGGCTGGTTACGAAAGCTTTAACGACTTTCTGTCATTTTGACCACCTGGCAAAATGCGCCTATGCGCGCGAGATTTCTTTGAGCGCGGCGCCGGGCGGGCTCTCGGCCGCGCCGCGTCGATCTCACGAATTGTGGAGAAGGTTGAGTTGGTTGATTTCTCGCAATTGCGGATTCTGATGGTGGAGAACAACCATCATGTGCGCCGCCTGATGCGGGAGATGCTGCTGGCCTTCGGCGCCAGGGATATCATGGAATCCGAAGATGCCATGGACGCCTACAGCCTGATGCTGAGCCAGCGGGTCGATGTGGTGATTCTGGACTTCTTCCTCGGCCGGCTCGATGGCGGCGATTTTGCCCGCATGGTGCGCTGGGACCCGTCTTGCATCAACCGCACCACGCCGATTCTGCTGGTCACCGGCCTGCCCGAGCATTACCGCATCGCCAAGGCCCGCGACGCCGGCATCAATGCGATTCTGGCCAAGCCTGTGGCGCCGCGCGATCTTTACATGCGCCTGCATGACATGCTGGAAAACCCGCGCCCCTTCGTCATTTCCAAGGACTATGTCGGCCCGTGCCGCCGCCATGATGTCCAGGCGCGGGACAGCCGCAAACCGGCCTCCGACAACCGCGCCACTCTGCCCTCGCAGATCATCTGGGACACCGATGGCCTGCCTGATCGCAATTTCGGCTGAAAATCTCTGAATCACATATCTGTTATACGCATTTCACTGCCATCGGGCGGGTGATGTGATAAATAGGCTGGAGATTCCGCCGCACCGGCAGGCCGCAACGGCGCCGGGGGGCAAGTAATGGTTTGAGGCTTCGGGGAGGTTTGACATGAGCGATGAGGCTTCGCGCACCGGGCGGGGAGGCGGGCTGGCCGCCCGCGAGCCGGCCCGGCCGGCCAAGTTCACCGATCCGTTCCGCACCGCTGACGGCCAGGTCCGGGCCCGGGTGGCGCTGACGCGCCTCGAGACGCTGTGGTTCAACACCGGCACGCTGTGCAATATCGAATGCGACAATTGCTATATTTTCTCCTCGCCGGTCAATGACCGGCTGGCCTATATCACCGCGCCGGAGGCCTCGGCCTATCTCGACGAGATCCGCGATCTTGGCCTCGATGTGCGCGAGATCGGCTTTACCGGCGGCGAGCCCTTCATGAACCCGGACATTCTGCGCATGATCGGCGATGCGCTGGAGCGCGGCCACGAGGTGCTGGTGCTAACGAATGCCATGAAGCCGATGATGCGCCCGGCCATGCAGAGCGGGCTGCTGAAGCTGAAAGCCGCCCACGGGCCAAGGCTCACTTTGCGGGTCAGCCTCGACCATTACAGCGCCGCCTTTCACGAAATGGAGCGCGGGGCGGGGAGCTGGCAATTGGTGCTGGACGGGCTGGACTGGCTGTCGCGCCACGGGTTTTCCATCAATGTCGCCGGGCGCACCTGCTGGAACGAGACCGAAGCCGAGGCCCGCAAGGGCTTCAAGGCGCTGTTTGCCGAGAAAGGATGGCGGATCGACGCCGACCATCCGGGCGAGCTGGTGCTGTTTCCGGAAATGGATGAGGCCGCCGACGTGCCGGAAATCACCATGGCCTGTTTCGGCCTGCTCGGCAAACGGCCTGAGGATCTGATGTGCGCCACCAGCCGCATGGTGGTGAAGCGCAAGGGCGCCGCCGCGCCGGCGGTGACCGCCTGCACCCTGTTGCCCTATGACGAACAGTTCGAAATGGCCACCAGCCTCAAGGACTCGCTGAAGGCCACCGGCGGCGCCGTCGATCAGGGCGATATTCTGCTCAATCATTGCCACTGCGCCAAATTCTGCATGCTGGGCGGCGGTTCCTGCTCGGTCTGAGCCTCGCCCGGGGGCGGCGATTTTTCACCCGCTCCGCGCATCTCCGACTTGACGCGGCGGGAAGCAATCGGCACTATCGCGCCCATGTGGTCATTTGAGCCGGCCGGCTTGCCGCCACGTGCCGGGGCGCCCCATGCGGGTTCTCCAGCAGAAAGATTGCTAAAAGGCCGGGCATGCGTTGGCCCGGATGACGGCAGACCGGGCCGGTTCCTGAGCTGAAATGTAAGGACGGCGCATGACGAATGAATGGAAACCGGATACCGCCCTGGTGCATGGCGGCACCGCCCGCACCCCCCACGGCGAAACCTCCGAAGCCCTCTATCTGAATTCAGGCTTCACCTATCCCAGCGCCGAGGCGGCCGAAGCCCGCTTTGCCGCCGATGATCCCGGCTTTGTCTATAGCCGCTTCGCCAATCCGACCGTGCGCATGTTCGAAGAACGCATGATCGCCCTCGACGGGGCCGGCGATGCCCGCGCCACCGGCACCGGCATGGCGGCGGTGCACGGCGCCCTGATGAGCCGGCTCAGCGTCGGCGATCATGTGGTGGCCGCCAGGGCGCTGTTCGGCTCCTCGCTCTATATTCTCAACAAATTGCTGCCCCGGTTCGGGGTGCGCGTCACCCTGGTCGATGGCAGCGACCTTGACGCCTGGCGCCGCGCCGCCAAAGGCGGGGCCGATGTGTTTTTCCTCGAAAGCCCGACCAACCCGACCATGGAGGTCGTCGACATCGCCGCCGTGGCCGACATCGCCCACCGGGCCGGCGCGGTGCTGGTGGTGGACAATGTGTTCGCCACCCCGCTCAAGCAGCGCCCCTTCGAGCTCGGCGCCGATGTGGTGCTCTATTCGGCCACCAAGCATATTGACGGGCAGGGGCGCTGCCTTGGCGGCATCATCCTCGGCGACAAGAAATATGTCTCCGGCCCGCTGCATGACTATCTGAAACATACCGGCCCCTCGCTCAGCCCGTTCAACGCCTGGGTGCTGCTGAAGGGGCTCGAAACCCTCAGCCTGCGGGTCGAGCGCCACCAGGCCAATGCCGCCGCCATCGCCGCCGCGCTGCACGGTAAGGCCGGCGTCAAGCGGGTGCTCTATCCCGGCCATGACAGCCACCCGCAATATGACATCGCTAGCAAGCAGATGAGCGGCGGCGGCCCCATGCTGGCGGTCGAAATGGCGGGCGGCAAGCCGGCGGCCTTCGCCTTTTGCGATGCGCTGAAGCTGATGCTGATCTCCAATAATCTCGGCGATGCCAAGACCCTGATCTGCCATCCGGCCACCACCACCCATAAGAGCCTGACCGACGAGCAGCGCGCCGAACTCGGCATTAGCGGCGGGCTGCTGCGCATTTCCGCCGGGCTTGAGGACGGCGCCGACCTTGTGGCCGATGTGCAGGGCGCCCTGGCGGCGCTGCCGTCATGATTTATTGAATTACAGGAATCTAGAATGATTTATGGAAATACAGGAATCTAGAATGAGCCTGACCCGCCTGCTGGCCATTATCGCCATAACCCTCTGGGGCGTCACCGCCGCCGTTTTCGCCGCGCTGCAGTTCCAGAGCGGGCCGCAAATGCACGCCGCCGATCGCGACCTGATCGCGGTCAGCGCCGATGAGCGCAAATTCGTGCTGAAGGAAATGCGCCTGATGCTGGAATCCCTGCAGGGCATCATGATGGCCCTGGAGGTAGGCGACAACGAGGCGCTGGCCGAGGCGGCGGCCGGCAGCGGCAATGTGATGCTGGCCGCCCTGCCGCCGAGCCTGATGGCCAAGGCCCCGAAGGATTTCCGCGTCATGGCGAAAGGCGCCCATCAGGGCTATGCCCGCATCGAAGCCGCCGCCCGCAAGGGCGAGGGGAAGGACAAAATAATCTCGCTGCTGGCCGAAGTGCTCGGCGAATGCACCGCCTGTCACGACAGCTATCGTTTCATCGACCAGCCCTGAGATATCAGCGCCTGGGCGCCGCCCCGCTCGCCGATTCGTGATCGCACCGGCGCCGGGCAAGCCTTGACGTTCCAGCCACTGGAAGCCTTATATCAGGAGGCAGAACAAAAATTTCAGTGAGTGGAAAATTGGCGGCCATGACGGCAAGCGAACATATCAGCCTCAATGTGCAGGGCATGACCTGCGCCGCCTGCTCGGCCGGGGTCGAGCACAGCCTGGCCGGGCTCACGGGCGTCGGCTCGGCGGTGGTCAATCTGCCGCTCGAGCGGGCCGAGATCAGTTTCGACCCTGCCCTTGTGGGCACGCCCGAACTGGTCGGCGCCATCGAGGATGCGGGCTTCGATGTGCCCGCGCGCCAGGTGGCGCTGTCGGTGTCGGGCATGACCTGCGCCGCCTGTTCCGCCGGGGTGGAAAAGGCGCTGAAAGCCGTGCCCGGCGTCAGCGACGCCCGGGTCAATCTGGCCATCGAGCGCGCCGATGTGGACTGGGTGGGGCTGGGCGAGGCCGAATCCCGGCTGATCGAAGCGATTGAGGCCGCGGGCTTCGAGGCTGCCGCGCTCTCGGGCGGGCTGGAAGAAAAACAGGCCCGGGAACAGGCAAGGCGCGAGGCCGAGGCCGCCGAGACAAGGCGCGATCTTTATGATCTGGCGCTGGCGGCGCTGCTGTCGCTGCCGCTGGTCGGCCAGATGGTGCTGAATATGGGGTTTGGCGCCGGGCTGCATCTGCCGCCCTTGGCCGAGCTCGCTTTGGCCGCCCCGGTGCAGTTCTGGGTCGGGCGGCGGTTTTACAAAGGCGCCTGGCGCTCGCTGCGGGCCGGCGCCGCCAATATGGACGTGCTGGTGGCCCTCGGCACCAGCGCCGCCTTCTTCTATTCGCTATTCCTGCTGCTGCGCCGCGGCGAGGCGGCGACGGGGCATCTTTATTTCGAGGGCGCGGCGGTGATCATCACCCTGGTGCTGCTCGGCAAGTTTCTCGAAGCCCGCGCCCGGCGCGGCGCCAGCGCCGCCCTCAAGGCCCTTGGCGAGCTGCGGCCCGAAACCGCGCGGGTTCGGCGCGGCGAGGATTTCACCAAGATCCCGGTCGAGGAAGTGCGCATCGGCGATATCGTCTCGGTGCGCCCCGGCGCCCGCATCCCGGTTGACGGCGAGATCATCGACGGCGCTTCTGAATGCGATGAATCGCTGATCACCGGCGAGAGCCTGCCGGTCCCCCGCAAGCTCGGCGACCGGGTCACCGGCGGCGCCGTCAACGGCGCCGGGCATCTGCTGCTGCGCACAATGGCGGTCGGCGAGGCCTCCATGCTCGGGCGCATCATCGCGCTTGTCGAAGCCGCCCAGATCAAGAAGGCGCCAGTGCAGCGCCTGGTGGACAAGGTCGCCTCCGTTTTCGTGCCGGTGGTGCTGGGGCTGGCGGCTTTGGCCTTTGCGGGTTGGCTGTTGTTCGGCGCTGGTTTCGAGGCCGCGCTCATTGCCGCCGTCTCGGTGCTGGTGATCGCCTGCCCCTGCGCCCTGGGGCTCGCCACCCCCACCGCCATCGTCGCCGGCACCGGCGCGGCGGCCCGCGCCGGCATTCTGATCCGCGATATCGAGGCGCTGGAGCGCGCCCACCGGGTCGATATGCTGGTGTTCGACAAGACCGGCACATTGACCATTGGCCAGCCAAGCCTGATGGAAATATGGACGCCCGAAGGCGGCGATGCGGACGCCATGCTGGCGCTGGCCGCTTCGGTGCAGCAGGGCAGCGAGCATGTGCTGGGCGCCGCCATGCTGCGCGAGGCCGAGACAAAGGGCCTCGCCCTTGCCGAGGCGCGCCATGTCACCGCCGTGCCGGGCGGCGGGGTGATGGGCGAGGTCGGGGGCGCCAAGGTGCTGATCGGCAATCTTGATTTTCTGGCCGCGCGGGGGGTTGATACCGCCCCGTTAAAGGACGCGGCGGCGCGTATGGAGGGTGCCGGCCACACCGCCGTCGGCGTCGCGGCGGACGGTTTGGCGCTCGGCGCCATGGCGCTCAGCGACCCGCTGCGCCCCGAGGCGGGCGAGGCGGTGCAAGGCCTGAAAGCGCGCGGCGTTAAGGTGATGCTGCTGTCGGGTGATTCCGAGCAGGTCACTTCCAAAATTGCCGCCGAGCTTGGCATTGAAAACTTCCGTGGCGGCGTCACGCCGGAGCAAAAGGCCGATGAGATCGCCCGCCTGCAGGCCGCCGGCCATGTGGTGGCGATGACCGGCGACGGGGTCAATGACGCTCCGGCGCTGGCGGCGGCGGATGTGGGCCTCGCCATCGGCGCCGGCGCCGATGTGGCGATGGAGACCGCCGGGATCACATTGATGCGCCCCGATCCGCGCCTGGTGGGCGCGGCGCTCGGCATCTCCCACGCCACCTGGCGCAAGATCTGGCAGAACCTCTTTTGGGCCTTCATCTATAATGTGATCGGCATTCCGCTCGCCGCCTTCGGCTTTCTCAATCCGGCTATCGCCGGCGCCGCCATGGCCATGAGTTCGGTCAGCGTGGTGTCCAATTCGCTGTGGCTGCGGCGCTGGCGGCCCGGTTTCGGGGGCGCCCGGTCATGAAGGTCGCCGAGGCCGCCGCCCGCTCCGGCCTGCCCGCCAAGACCCTGCGCTATTATGAGGAGATCGGGCTGATAACCCCGCGCCGGCGCGACAATGGCTATCGCGATTATGAGGACGGCGACGTCAACCGGCTGCGCTTTCTGCGCCGCGCTCGGCAGATGGGTTTTTCCATCGCCGATTGCCGCCAGCTCCTGTCCCTGTTCGACGATCAGGACCGCGAAAGCGCCGATGTCAAATCGATCGCCGTGCGCCATCTTGCGCATATCGATGCCCGCATCGAGGAGATGAACCTGCTGCGGCGCAATCTCGCCCGGCTGGTCGAGGCCTGCCACGGCGACGGGCGCGCCGACTGCCCCATTCTCGATGATCTCTCGGGCCGCCCCGGCTGCGGCTGCGAGCCCGAGGAGACCTGACACCCCAAAAAGACACCACCGTCACGGAGCAAGAACAATGAAAATAAGCCTCCCCGTCCTGTTGGTTCTGGCCGTTCTGGCTGGTGGTCTCGCCGTGGTCCTCACCGGCGGCCGCTCCGGCGGCGGCGTGCGGGTCGATGTGAAATTGCCGTCCTTGTCGGCGGCGGCGGACCGGGGCCGGCATCTGTTCGCGGACAATTGCCAGGCCTGCCACGGCCCGCACGGCGCCGGCAGCGACAGCGGGCCGCCCCTGATCCACAAAATCTACAAGCCGAACCATCACGGCGACCAGGCCTTTCATCTGGCGGTGCAGCGCGGCGTGCGCGCCCATCACTGGAATTTCGGCAATATGGAGCCGGTGCCGGATCTGGGGCGCGGTGAGGTCGGCCATATCATCCGCTATGTGCGCGAATTGCAGCGCGCCAACGGCATCGGCTAGGCGGCACGGTCCGGACCCCACTGCCATCTTGCAATCCACATCGGCAGAGGTTATTGATCGGCGCCAGGGCGCCAAGCCCCGCGCCGGCTTAGCTCAGTTGGTAGAGCACCTGATTTGTAATCAGGGGGTCGGGAGTTCGAGTCTCTCAGCCGGCACCA
>PKTQ01000287.1 GCA_002869085.1 Hyphomicrobiales bacterium
CCGGTTAAAATGATCACACGGCCGATGAAAATCATCTGCGGCAAGGGGCAGAGATATGTCTCCTCGCTGGGCCGATGCGTCAATGTGGTCAAATAAGTCCTCTCTCCCGGTCGGGGCCTGAAGCTCCGGCCGGACAGACGGCGCGATTGAGGGCGGGCGCGCCAGCCCGCCCTTTCGCATGCAGCGCCGATCCTCTATAAGCTGGCAGAGGGGCCTCGCGCACGCGCCGCGATTTGCCGGCGCGGCCCCCATGCAAACAAGCTTTGCCACGGAGTGTTCGGGTGTTCGAAATATTTTCCATCCTGGCTGATTTCATCACCTATTCCCTGTTCGGGCTCGCCCCGGCCAGCGCGGCCGGCAAGGCGGTGCATTTCTTTATTGAAGATGTGACCAAGATCTTCTTCCTGCTTTTCAGCATCATCTTCATCATCGGCTTTTTCCGCTCCATGCTCAGCCCGGAACGTGTGCGCCGGGCGGTGGCCGGGCGCCCACGGGCAGTGTCCTATCCGCTGGCGGTGGGGCTCGGGGCGGTGACGCCGTTCTGCTCGTGCTCGTCGGTGCCGCTGTTTATCGGATTTCTGGAAGCCGGTATTCCGCTCGGCGTGACCATGGCGTTCCTGATCGCCTCGCCGATGATCAATGAGGTGGCGGTGGCGGTGCTGGCGGCCACGCTGGGCTGGAAGGTGGCGGCGTTTTATGTGGGCGCCGGCCTCGTGGTGGGCATCCTCGGCGGGTTGCTGATCGAGGCGCTGAAACTGGAAAAATGGGTCGAGGAGTATGTGTGGAAAATCCGCATGGGTGAGGTCGCGCTGCCGGCGCCCGATTCCAGCTTCCGGGCCCGGCTGGCCTATGCAAAGGGCCAGGTGAAGGAAATCGCCGGGCGCATCTGGCCCTATGTGCTGGTGGGGATCGGCATCGGCGCGGTGCTGCACGGCTATGTGCCGCAGGACTTCCTGACCCGCCATGCCGGCGCCTCGAACCCGTTTGCGGTGCCGCTGGCGGTGCTGGCCGGCATCCCGATTTACGCCAATGCCACCGGGGTGATTCCGATTGCCGAGGCGCTGATCGACAAGCAGGTGCCGATCGGCACGGTGCTGGCGCTGATGATGAGCGTGGCGGCCATTTCGCTGCCGGAAATGATTATCCTGCGCAAGGTGCTGAAACCGCAGCTAATTGCCACATTCACAGGGCTGCTGTTTGTCGCCTTTATCAGTGTCGGCTATTTGTTCAATTTCGCCCTGGGCTAGTCTGCACCCGGGGCAAGCAAGGAGATGAGACATGCAACATTTCAAGGTGCTGGGCTCGGGGTGCAAATCCTGCGTCAACACGGCTGAGATGATCAGCAAAAAAGCCGCTGAGCTTGATATCGAAGCCGAAGTGGAGAAGGTCACGGATATGGCCGAGATCATGTCGTTCGGGGTGATGTCGACCCCCGGCGTGGTGCTGAACGGCAAGGTGGTCCATGCCGGCGGCATGCCGAGCCCGGAGCAGGTCGAGCAATGGTGCCGGCAGGGCTAAAGGGCCGGCGCATGTTTGCACCGCCGGCGCGAGCGGATTTTTAACGCCGGCGACGTTACCCGATATTCATCGCTTCACAAGGAAACCCGCCATGTCCCCCGCCCCCAGCAAATATGATTCCATCCATGTGGCCCTGCACTGGCTCACCGCCGCGCTGATCATCTTCATGTTGGTGATGGGGACATTCTCGCTGGCGGAGACACCGAACAGCAGCCCGGACAAGCTGTTTGCCCTTGGCGGACATATGATCCTCGGTGGTACGGTGCTGGTGCTGACCATTGTGCGCCTGATCCGGCTGTGGACCCGCCCTCGCCCGCCCCATGCCGCCACCGGCAATAAATTGCTCGACAAGCTCGGCATCGGCGCGCACCACCTGCTCTATCTGCTGATCCTGCTGGTGGCGGCAAGCGGCATCGGCACCGCGCTGCTCAGTGGCCTGCCGGGGATCGTGTTTGGCGGTAATGGCGAATTGCCGCCTGATTTCCACGCCTATCCGCCGCGCTTTGTCCATGGGATCGCCACCAAATTGCTGGCCGCCCTGGTGCTGCTGCACGGTGCCGGCGCGCTCTATCATCAGTTCGTGCTCAAAGACCGGCTGTTTGCCCGCATGTGGTTCGGCCGCGGCTGAGATCTGATTTACCCCGGGCTGCCGGATATATTCTGGAAACATTCCAGAATGTTTCTGGACCCATTGATATCATCAGATTAAGCTCCATGAGTGATTTGCACCCCCTGCCCAATGGAGCCCCGCGCCAATGCCCGAACTGATGCCCGCCTTGAAGACCGGTCCGTTAAGATTTGCCCTCGCCCTGCTGGCGTTCGGCTGCGGTAGCGGGGCGGTGCGGGCCGATGATTTTGAGTGGGAGAGCTGGCAGGATGACGCCTCGCGCAAGACCGGGGCGGCGGTGCAATTGATGCTGCATATGCCCGAAACCGACAATATCCGCTTCCAGGCCAGTTGCCGCCCGAGCGGGATCAGCGCGGTGCTGGGCTATAATACGGGCCGGCGGGCCGAGAACAGCCCGGTCAGCCTGAGCCTCAGCGCGCCGGGTTATCATGCCGGGATGAACGGCGCGGTGCATGGCACAGGGCGTGAGGTGGGCCTGTCGGGGGTGCGGATCAGCCCCGGCCTGAAGGACCCGTTCTGGGCGCAACTGGAAGAACAATCGGTGCTGGAATACCGCATCGGCGCGGAGCCGCCGGTGCGGCTTGCCCTGACCGGTAGCGGCGAGGCGGTGCGCAAATTCGTCCGCGATTGCCAGGCGATGCTGGCGGCGGCGCGCCCGGCGCGGCCGGCGGCGGCGCCCCCGCGCCCGGCGGCGGGAGGCGGCGGCCTTGCCTGTGAAGCTTCGGAGCATCTGAAATCACGGGAGTCGAAAATCCCGGTCACCGTCAATTTCGTCAATCTTTCGGACGGTTTTCGCGGTCTCACCTGGGTCGATTTTAAAGGCCAGCGGGTCGATTTCGCCTCGATCGACCAGGGCAAGAGCTACCGGGTCAAAACCTATGTCAGCCATATCTGGATGCTGACCGACGGGCCGGGCAATTGCATCGAAATGTTCACGCCGCAGCCCCGCCAGACCCGGTTCGAGGTTCGGCGCCCGAGCCCGGCCTTCGGCCCCGGCAATGATTAGACCGGAACCGGCAGAGCCGAAGGCCCGCCCTATTTCAGCGCGGCGTCGGTAAGAGCGCCCAGCACCTTGCTCATTTTGCCGAACAGCTTGTCGCGCCCCTTGATCTGATGCCGGGCCTTCAGGGCGGCCGGATCGTTATAGGCAATCCGCACCTGGCCGGCATCGTCCCGCCAGGCCAGCAGCTTCAGCGGCAAATCGATACCAATGCTTTGGTTGGCGGTCATCAGCGGCGCACCCATTTTGGGCGAGCCGAAGATGATCAGCTCGGTCGGCGGCAGCTCCTGGCCGATCTTTCTGGCGCCGGCGGCGTGATCGATGCGGGCAAAGATGGTGATGCCCTTCGCTTTCAGCACCGATTCGAAGCGGTCCAGGGTCTGCTTGACCCCGTGCGGGCTTGTTTTCTCGATCAGACCGTCTGCGGCCCGGGCGGGGGCGGCGGCCACCAGCAGGCTGAGCGCCATGGCGGCCATGTAACCCGTCTTCATGCGGATTGTCCTCCTCATATGTGTTCGGGCTTTGAGACTGGCTCAATGTCGCGGCCCCGGCAAGGCCGAGCCCGATCACGCCGCATCAAGGATGAGTGAGCCCCCCTGCAAAAGCCATCCGGGAGGGCCGGGCTGAGAATGACTTAAATCAAGAGCAAACCCGGCAAAAAGGCCGATATTAAGGGCTGAGTGTTTCACGGTCATGCTGGCGGTTTGGGGCAGCAGCAGGGGATAAGATGGAAAAGAAGCTTCGCAAAATGATGGCAATTCTGGTGGCGGTCACGGTGGTGGGCCTGTTGCTGCTGCTGCCTTACCGGCTCTATTTGCGCGATACGGAAGTGGCCCGGCAACATGCCGGGGTGGTGTCGGAAGAGTTGTCGAACATGATCAAGCTGACCATGCTGACCACCAAGGACGTGCTCGCTCTCAACCCCAAGCTGGGGCTTGGCGTGGTTTATGAGAAGGTGGACAAGCTTTATAAGAAATTCGAAGAAAATCCGGATTTCAAGTTCCGGGTGATCCGCTCGCCGATCGTCGAAAACCAGTATACGGCGATCAAGGGACGCAGCGCCGACAATGACGATATCAGGGCGGTGCTGTCCGGCGGCAAAGCGCGCTCGCATATTGACGGGGTCAATCTGACCTATTGGTCGCCGATCCGGGCCGAGAAGCAATGCGGCCATTGCCACCGCGACCTGAACAACAAGAAAGTGACCGAAGGCACGGTGCTTGGGGTGGTGGAAACCTCGTTCGACCTGACCGGCCAGCGGGCGCGCTCGATCCGGACCATTGTCGAGATCACCGGTTTTCTGATGATCATGATCGTCATCCTGGCCTTCATCATCCTGTCGATCATCCGCAACAGCCTGATCCGGCCGCTACAGGACCTGGCCGACATTATCCGCCGCCGCAAGACCGAACCCGGCATCCCGTTGCCGCTATATCAGACCCCGGAAATGGCCGGACTGGTGGAGGCGCTGCGCACCGGCGAAGACGACAAGCCCGGCACGACGCCGATCTAGGGGCCATCCCCCAAGATAGTGCCGGTTGCGGAATTTGGCGGTTTTCGCGGCCGGGGCTATACTCAGCCCCGTGGCGGCGGCGATAAGGCCGCTTCCGATAACAAGCGGGAGGGCAATCCATGGAACAATTGATCATTCAGCTCATCAGCGGCGCGGTCGGCGGCAATGTGGCCGGGGCGCTGTTAAAGCAGTTTAATCTCGGGGTGCTGGTCAATTCGATCGCCGGCATTGTCGGCGGCGGCATTGGCGGCCAGATCCTGACCAGCGTGCTCGGCGTCGGCGCCGGCGGCGGCGGCATGGATATCGGCTCGATCGTCAGCCAGGTGGCCGGCGGCGGCATTGGCGGCGCCATATTGCTGGTGATCGTCGGGGTGATCAAGAAAGCCCTGAACAAATAATTCCGCGCGGGCGCCTGGCGAGGCGGTATCAGCCGCCCTGCAGGGCCGCCAGCATATCGTTCTGATAGGCGAAGATCGCCGGCGTGCCGCCGGTGTGCAGGAACAGGATTGCCCGGCCGGACGGACCGCTGCGGGCCGAGGCAATGGCGCCGGCCATGGCCTTGCCGGTATAGGTGGGGTCGAGCATCAGCGCCTCGGCCTGAGCGCCCAGCACCATGGCTTCGCGGCAGGCCGGGCCGGCCAGACCATAGCCGGGGGCGAGAAATTCGTCGCTGACGATCACATCGCCCGAAGTGACCTTGTTCGCAATGCCAAGCAGATCGGCGATCTCGGCGCAGCGGGCCAGCAGGCGCGGGCGCTGGGCCTCAGCGTCGCGGCGCACACAGATGCCGGTGACGGTGATATCCGAGCCGAGCGCGCGCAGGCCGAACAAGAGGCCGCCATGGGTGTTGCCGCTGCCCGAGGCCACCACGATCTCGTCGATATGGAGGCCGTCAGCTTTGAGCTGCCCGAGCAGCTCATGAGCCGCCACCACATAACCGAGCGCGCCCAGGGGCTTGTGGCCGGGCGACAGCGGAATGATATAGGGCGTGCGGCCCTCGGCCTTGAGGCCCTCGGCGATCTCGCCCAATTGCCGGTCGGCGCCGGCCTCGTCCTCGCCCTCGGGGTAGCTGTGCAGATGGGCGCCCAGCAACCGGTCGATCAGCACATTGCCTGAGCTGCGATAGAGCGGATCGTCCTTGGCGACCCGCTCCTCGAGCTGGATATGGCAATCCATGCCCAGGAGCCTTGCGCCGGCCGCCGCCAGACGCACGAAATTGGACTGCACCGCGCCGGTGATCAGCACCGTGTCGGCGCCCCGCCGCGCCGCCTCGCCGAGATAGAACTCAAGCTGGCGCACCTTGTTGCCGCCAAAGGCAAGCTCGGTGCAATCGTCGCGCTTGACGAACATCTCACCCCTGTCGCCGCAGGCGCGGGCCAGATTGGGCATGGGCTGCAGCGGCGTGTTGCCGGAAAACAGGCGGGCGCGCGGCATATCGTTCAGCGCGCCAAGCTCGGGGGGAAATTCCGCTTCATGGGTCATGGGGCAAATCCAATCAATGGGAGGCTCAGGCCAGGGAAATGAACAGCATTCCGGCGGTCAGCACCAAGGTGGCGGCCACCAGCCAACTGAACACAAGCTCGGAGATTCGGTGCGATAGCGCCTTGCCGATAAAAATACCGGCAATGGCAGCGGGCGCAAGCTGAAAACCGGTTATCCAGGTGTCGCGGGCGATGCCGGCAAGCCAGATTTGCAGCACCAGGGCCGCACCATAGGAAAACACGAACAGCATCAGGATGCTGGCACGCACCGCCGCCTTGCCATAGCCGGCGGCCGACATCCAGCCGGCCGGCACCGGCCCCGGCATGGCCAGGGCGCCGCCCATCAGGCCGGACACCGCCCCCACCGGCAGGGATTGCCAGACAGAAGGATCAGGCCGCCCCTGCCCCCGGGCCCGGCCGCGAGCGCTCAGCATACCGCGCAGCACAAAGCCAAGCGCCAGCAGCACCGCCAGCGCCGCCAGCAGCTTGAGCTTGAGGATGGAGATATTCAGGAACACGATCAGCCCGAGCGGCATGCCGATCAGAGTGCCGGCGGCCAGCCATTTCAGCAGCCGCCAGTCGGTATGGGCGCGTAAGGAAGGCACCAGCACCAGGGCGATCAGCAGGTTCATCAGAATGCTGATCTGGATGGCATCGCCGCTATTCATCATGGCGAGCAGAATCGGCCCGGCAATGACCCCGAAGCCGATGCCGGTGGCCGCCTGCAAAGTGGCGGCGCCCAGCACCGCCAGGCTCATGATCATGATCTGCTGGGTCACGCCCCTGCCTCTTATTATTGCGGGCCTGGCCCGTTTGCGCCGAAGGCTAGTGCCCAAGGGCCGCTGATTCAATGAATATTAATCTGAACCGATCATAAAAATGGGGCAGTCCTCCAATCTTCCGGGCAGAGTGATCATGGTCGCCTCCATCTCCGCAAGCTCGATGGCCGCCGTCCTGCTGTCCGGCGCCGGAAGCAAGGGCGGCAGCGCAGAGGGCCAGATCGCCTCGGTGAAGGCCGAGATCGCCTCGGCCAAGAGCGAGCTACAATGCACCGAATGCGAAGACGACCAGGCCAGCCTGGAGCAACAGATCAAGCAGCTCGAGACCAAATTGCGGCGCCTGCAGGCGCAAGGCACGGCCTCGACCGGCGAGGCCGGACAGGCAGACAAGGCGGACAAGGCGGACAAGGCGGATGATGTTGCGGCAAGCGGCGGATCAGAGCGCGGCGGCATGAAAGGCCCATTGGCGGACAAGTCCGGCGAGGCCAGATTAGGCCCCACGCCGCGCCCGGGCGAGCCCGGCTATGTGATCGATATCAGCGCCTGAACCGGCATTAATCCGCGCTCTTGTCGGCGGCGCCGCCGACCCGGTGGGCGAGCGAGGCTTCCAGAAACGCATCGATATCGCCGTCGAGCACCCCTTGGGTGTTGCTCGTTTCGACCCCGGTGCGCAGATCCTTCACCAACTGATAGGGCTGCAGCACATAGGAGCGGATC
>PKTQ01000108.1 GCA_002869085.1 Hyphomicrobiales bacterium
CCTTTCATGTCAGCTTCATATCAGGTGCCGCAGAAGGTCTGATGGACGATTTCCTCCGGCAGCGGCGGCGTCTGCCAGTCGGCATGTTCGGGCTGGTCGTCAAAGGGGCGCGACAGGACCAGATTCATGGTCTCGAATAGCTGATAATCACCGATCAGCGCCGCGTCGATGGCCTGTTCGATGCGGTGATTGCGCGGGATATAGGCCGGATTGACGGCGCGCATCGCCGCTTGCCTGACCTCGTCGCCGCGGTTCTGGCGCGCCAGCGACTGCCGCCATTTGCGCAGCCAGTCCGCCGCCTCCACCGTGCCTTCGAACAGAGCGATGAAACCCGCATCCGCTTCATCATCGGGCCGGGCCGGCAGATCACACAGGCGCCGGAATGTCAGGGTGAAATCAGCGCCGGCATCGGCCATGCAGGCCAGCAGATCGTCGGCCAGACCGGCCGCATCGTCCCCGTGTCCGGGCAGGCCGATCTTGGCGGCAAAACCCGCTTCGCGGGCCGCATGATAATAGTCGGGAAAACAGTCCAGCTTCTCCCGGACCGCGTCCAGCGCGGTCTGCTCGTCCGGGCCGATCAGCGGCAGCAGGCAATAGGCCAGGCAGGACAGGTTCCACTGGCCGATCTGCGGCTGATTGGCATAGGCATAGCGGCCGCCCCGGTCGATGGAACTGAACACCATGTCCGGGTGGTAGCTGTCCATATAGGCGCAGGGGCCATAGTCGATGGTCTCGCCGGCAATCGACATATTGTCGGTGTTCATCACCCCGTGGATGAAACCCACCGCCATCCATTTGGCGATCAGCGCCGCCTGGCGTTCAATCACCGCCTCCAACAACGCCAGAAACGGATTTTCGGCCTGGGCCGCTTCGGGGTAATGGCGGGCAATGACATGCTCGGCCAGCAGGCGCACCGCCTCAACATCCTCCCGGGCGGCAAAATCCTGGAACGTGCCGATCCGGATATGAGAGCTGGCGACCCGCGCCAGCACGCCGCCCGGCAGGCTGTGTTCGCGCATCACCGCCTCGCCGGTGGTCAGGGCGGCCAGCGCCCTGGTGGTGGGAATGCCGAGCGCCGCCATCGCCTCGCTGACGATATATTCGCGCAGCACCGGCCCGATCCAGGAGCGCCCGTCGCCGCCGCGCGAAAACGGGGTGCGACCGGCGCCCTTCAGGTGAATGTCGCGGCGCATGCCGCCCTCACCCGACACCTCGCCCAGCAAGATGGCGCGGCCATCGCCGAGCTCCGGCACGAAACCGCCGAACTGATGCCCGGCATAGGCCATGGCCAGCGGCTCCGCGCCGAGCGGCACCCTGTTGCCGGCCAGGATTTCGGCGCCGATGGGGCTTTCCAGCATGTCGGGATCGATGCCCAATTGCCGCGCCAGCCGGCGATTGAGCCTGATCAGCTCGGGCTTGCGCACCGGAACCGGGTTCTGGCGTACGTAAAAGCGCGGCGGCAGGCGGGCATAGGAATTGTCGAAGCGGAAGGATTGGGAGTGCGGTGGGGATGTGTTCATCGGGCGCCTTGGGGGATATTGGCCTGAAATCTGCTTTGTGGTGCGGGGCTTTGCGGCCTTTGTTGCGCTTCAAGCCTCATCGCACCCTTGGCCTGAATATGGGGCGGCCGGCCGCCCGATCCAAGAGGCGGGGCCGGCAAGCCTGCGCCCCTTCGCGCCATGGCGGATTGCCACCCAATCCCCGTTCATGATATGTTCCATGTGCACGGCGCCCGCTTGCGGGGCGCCTTGCTGTGGAGATGGTGAATGGCTGAAAGTCCTGATCCAGGCGGCATAACAAGCAGTTTCTGCCGCGACTGTCTCGGCGATGTGGGGCTGGATGCGCATTGCCCCCATTGCGGCAGCTCCCGGCTGCTGCGCCATGAAGAGCTGGACCGCCTCGGCATCGCCCATCTGGACTGCGATGCGTTTTATGCCGCCATCGAAAAGCGCGACAATCCGGAATTGCGGGACAAGCCGGTGCTCATTGGCGGCACCGGGCGGCGCGGCGTGGTTTCGACCGCCTGTTATATCGCCCGCCGATACGGGCCGCGCTCGGCCATGCCGATGTTCAAGGCGCGCAAATTATGCCCGGATGCGGTGATTATCCGTCCTGACATGGCCAAATATCAGCGCGTTGGCCGCCAGATTCGCGAGATGATGCGCGATCTGACGCCGATGGTCGAACCGCTATCGATCGACGAGGCGTTTCTCGATCTGACCGGCACCGAACGGCTGCATGGCATGAGCCCGGCCCGGTCGATGGCGAGATTGACGCGGCGGATTGAGCAGGAGATCGGCATTACCGTGTCGGTGGGGCTGAGCGGCAACAAGTTCCTGGCCAAGCTCGCTTCCGATCTCGACAAGCCGCGCGGCTTCAGTGTGATCGGCATGGCCGAAGCGGCCGATTTTCTGAGCGACAAGCCGGTCGGCCTGATCTGGGGGGTGGGCAAGGTGCTGGAGGCCCGGCTAAAGCGTGACGGCATCACCCGCATCGGCCAGCTTGCCGCCATGCCGCAGTCGGAGCTGGCGGCGGCTTACGGCGCCATGGGCCTCAGGCTGTATCATTTGGCGCGCGGTGAGGACAGCCGCCGGGTGAGCCCGGTCAGCGAAACCAAGAGCATCAGCCACGAGACCACTTTCGAGCAGGATATCCGCGATTGCTCCATGCTTGAGGACCTGCTGTGGCCGCTCTGCGAGGATGTGGCGCGGCGGGCGCGCGAGGCCGATTTGTCCGGGCGCACCGCGGTGTTGAAGCTGAAAACCGGGGATTTTCGCATTCTGACCCGTAACCATACCCTGGACGAGCCCACGCAATATGCCGAGGTGATGTTCCGCGCGCTGGCGCCGCTGCTGCGCAAACAGGCGACGGGGCGGAGCTTCCGGCTGATCGGCGCTGGGCTTACCAATCTGGTGCCGGGCAGCGGCGGGCGACCCAATGACCTGCTTGACGGGCATCTCACCAAGCATATCGACGCGGAACTGGCGGTGGCGGAACTGCGCCGGCGCTTCGGCAACAAGGCGGTCGTCAAAGGCCGGGGCATGGCCGAACCGGACGACTGAATTCAGTCCTGCTCCAGCCAGGCGCGCATTTGCGGGTGGAAATGCAGCACCCCCTCGACAATGCCGGCGCCGTAATTGCCGTTCATGCCGAGCGCCTCACCGCTGGCCAGATAGAGCCTGTCCTCATTGTCATTGTTGCGGGCCTGATCCACCGCCGCCTGGCGCACCTCGGCAAAGGCATTGGCCACCAGCACCGAGGAGATGGAGCTGGCCATCACGGGCAGATCATTGCCGCTGTCGCCGGAAAACACCACCTCGCGGCGCTCAAAGCCGAGACGCCGGGCCAGAAACTCGATGGCCTCCAGCTTGGTGGCGCCCCGGGGCAGAATATCGAGCAAGCGCACGCCGGCGGTTTCGTCGGCGCTCCAGATCAGGCTGGCATGGATGTCATGACGGTGCAGACGGCTGCGGATCGCCGTGTCGATAGCGGCCTGATCGGCGCCCAGATCGACATAATAGCTCAGCTTGTGGGTGTTCTGCTTGCTCGGCCCCTGCAGGCGCAGGGACGAAATATCCTCGAACAGGCCGGCCAGAAAATCGGCATTGCGGCCACCCCAGTCGCGGGCAATGGTGGTTTCCCAGTCCTTCACCTCGCGCCAGTCCTTGCGGCACTCGTAAATCTTGGTGCCGACATCGGTGATGGCATAATCGGGCACCGGCAGGTCATATTCCTGGATCGCCTCGCTCACCAGTTCATGATGGCGGCCCGAAACATAGGCCAGCCTGACATTGGCATGATTGACCAACCGGGCGAAATAGTCCCTGGCCTGCGGGGATTCGGGCTGGGGGCCATTGGGGAGGAGCGTGCGGTCGAGATCGGTGCACAGAAACAGCTTTTCGGCCGGCGGCACATCTCCCGGACCGGCGGCTTGCGGTTCCGGCTCGGGGGGCAGCGGTTCGGGACGGCGCATCTCGCCCAGGAAATCATAATGCTCGATGGCTTCCAGAATGCCCCTGGCATAGGATTGGCGCGCAAAATAGATCCGGTCCATCTCGGTGAGATTGGAGAGTTCCTCGTCATGACGGTTGGCGACCACCACCGCAAGCGTGTTGCCGCGCATCATGTCCTCATCGGCGCCGGAGCCGCCGGCGACCAGAATGTGATCGAGCGGAATGCCCCAGCGGTCGCTGATATAACGCAAGGCAAAGCCCTTTGAGGCCCGCAGGGGCAGAATATCGAGATATTGCCCGAACGACATGATCACCGAGGCGGACAGGCCGGCACTGCCCAGCTGGCGGTTGATCTCGCTCACATCGAGGGAGATTTCCGGATCGATGTAATAGCTGATCTTGAACCGGCTCTGTTCGGCCGCGGGCTGCAGGGTCAGCCCCGGCTGACCGCTCAAGATGCGCCGGATCACATGCGGCGCCCAGAGATGATCGATATGCAGGCTCCAGTTCCGGTCCGGATCGAGGCGCGGGGCATAATGGATTTGGCTGCCGCCGCTGGTGATCAGGAAATCCGGTTCGGGGATATTGTGCCGGCGCAGCATATTGAGCGCGGAATCGAGCCGGCGCCCGGTGACGATCCCGAAATAGCAGATATTGCGATTGGCGCGGATCAGATCGACAAAGTCGGCGATGGCCGCATCATCGCCCAGCAGGGTCTGATCGAGATCGGTGCAGATGACCCGGTCGCGATTGGGATGGGCGCGGTGTCTCGGGGCCAGCTCGGCCAGTTGCTCGCGCCCTTCCAGCACCGCATTGACGATGTTCAGGTAAAGCCGGGCATGGGCCTGCCAGGAATGATGCGCCTCCACCCCGGCAATGCCGTTTTCTGAACACTGTTTCCAGTTTTCGTCATCGGTGAGCAGGCCGATCAGGGCCTCGGTGATTTCGCTCCGGTCCTGCGGGTCGACCAATACGCCATTGCGGCAATTGCCGATGATGTCCTGCGAGACCGGATCGCGGGTGGCTATGAGCGGCAGGCCGCAGGCGGCGGCCGCGATCAGAAGCCCGCCATCAGGGTCGGTCAGGGACGGGTCGATGATGACGCTGCCCGCGGCGGCGGCGAAGCGGTAAAGCGCGGCACTGTCCACCCCGGGCGGATGTTTGGGATAGGCGACCCGGCCGTAAAGATCATAAAGATCGATCATCTGCAGCAACGTGGTCAGAATCTCCCCCTGATCGGCGTCCATGTCGATGATGTCGTCGCGCTCGCCCGCGAAGACCACCAGATTGGCCAGATCCTGCAGCTCCGGGCTCTCGCCATAGACGCGGATCAGGCCGCTGAGATTATTGCGGGCGCTGAGCGGCGCGAAGCACAGAATCATCGGCTTGCCGGGTGCGTGCAAAAAGCGGTTGATATCCTGCACCACCGGCGGTTTCTCCGGCGCCTCGTGGGCGGGGAAGAAACGCTCCCGGTCCACGCCGGGGGGCATGATGCGGATCTGGTCGGCGCGGAAATTATCGTAAAGCTCGTAATCGTCCTCGACCTGCTGACGATCGAGGGCGATGATCCGCTGGGCGGTGATGAACACCGCCTCTTCGGCGGCGATCTGACGGTTGAGATCGAAATGATCCTCGATCTCCTGTCCGCTCAGCCCCATGGCCCGGAGCCGCCGGCGCCTGACCCGCCCCAGCCGGTGGCCGGTATGGATCAGCGGCAGGCCGAGCCGGTGGGCGATCAGATCGCCCATATAGGCGGCATCGGCATAGTGAGAGTGCAGAATATCGGGCATGCGCACCTGCTGGCGCAGAAAATTCACCGCATTGTCGGCCAGCACATCGAGCCGGTCCCACAATTCCTCCTTGGGCAGATATTCCTCCGGCGGGCCCGATTTGAGCCTGACGATGCGGGCGCCGTCGCCGAGTTCCTCGATAGGCCGGGCATAATCCGCATCGACCATCGGGTCTTCGATCAGCCGGGTGAACAGATCGACCCGCTCCACCTCGGGCCGGCGCGCCAGGGCCCGCGCCAGATTGAGCACATGATCAACCTGGGCGCCGGTATCCTCATCGCGTCCGATTTCCGGATCCTGGCCACGGATCAGGCCATCAAGACTGATGAGGACGATATAGAGAGATTTGCTGTCGGATGAGTGTTGCATCACAAATAAGGTTAGAGCTTTTCATCTAGATCGGCTGGCCGTGGGCCAAACCGGCCCTCGATCCGGCCTGGCGCTTTGCGACCGGGTTTGAAACCTGAGCCGCGCCCCAGCCCATGGCGCCAGGGCTGAGGGCCGCCGCCGGCGCGGCCCGCACAGGCATTACTCGGCATAGCCGGGCCCGGCATCCCTTGCATCGCGGGCGTAAAAATTGACCGGCCCCTGCGGCACCACCACCAGACCTGAATCGGTCACCTGGTATTTTTCGGCATCGGCCTGAGGATCAAACCCGATGCGGGCATTGGCCGAGATGACATTATGCCGGTCGACGATCACCCGGCGCAATTTGGCGCCGCTGCATATGCGGACATAATCCATGATGATGCAGTCTTCGAGATCGGCGCCCGGCTCGATGACCGCTTCGCGCCGGATGATGCAATTGCGCATATTGGCATTGTTCACCACCGTGGCCGCGCCGAGCAGGCTGTTTTCAATCTGCCCGCCGATGATCCGGGCCACCGGCCCCTGGTAATTGCTGGAGTAGATCGGCCAGCGCGGGTTGAAGGCATCGAAACGCGGCGCCATGCCGAGCACGTCCTGAGTGGCCTCGAAAAAGGCATCCAGCGTGCCGACATCGCGCCAATAGCTTTGCTCCTCATAGGCTTTGACGCCCGGAACCTTGTTGGTGGAGAAATCATAGGCGAACAGCCGCCGGTTTTTCAATAAACGCGGCAGGACATGATGGCCGAAATCATTTTCACCGCGCCTGTAAGCCTCCTGCAGGGCTTCGATCAGAACATTGGTCTTGAACAGATAATTGCCCATGGAGGCAAAGGCCATGTCCGGATTGGACGGTATGGGGCGGGGATCCTGCGGCTTTTCCTGGAACTCCTGAATTCGCCCGTCGGCGTCGGCGCCGATGACCCCGAATCCCCTGGCCTGCTCGAGCGGCACCGGCAGCGCCGCGATGGTGACATCGGCCCGATTGTTGATATGAAACCTCGCCATCTGGCGCACATCCATACGATAAATATGGTCGGCCCCGAACACGGCGACCATATCGGGATGATGGTCCTCAAGCAGGCTGAGATTCTGGTAGACCGCGTCGGAGGTGCCTTCGAAGGAAAAATTGCCATCGGCCATTTGCGGCGGCACGATGGTGACGAACTGGTCGGGCAGCAGAGGCGAGATGGTCCAGGCCTTGCGCACATGTTCGATCAGCGATTGCGAGCGGTACTGGACCAGAAGATATATGGCGCGAATACCTGAATTCACCAGATTGCTGAGCACAAAATCGACCAGCCGGTAACGGGCGCCGAACGGCACCGCCGGCTTGCTGCGGTCCTCGGTCAGGGGCCGCAATCGTTTCCCCTCCCCGCCGGCCATGACAAAGGCCATGATGCGGGCATTGTCGGCATTTTCGTTCATAATCGGATAGATCCTTGATCTGTGCCGGGCCAGACTGCAGATCTGCGCCGGCCGACTCTCCCCCC
>PKTQ01000040.1 GCA_002869085.1 Hyphomicrobiales bacterium
CAGAACCACGGAACATATTGCGCGGAAACTGGTCCAGCACGATCACCGCCGCCAATACCTCCCGCGCGCCGCCCGCCAGCCCAACATCATCGCCGGCAAGCTGTTGATAAAGAGCCAGAAACCGCGCCTTGATCCGCGCATCGAGCGCCTCGCTTTTCCTGAACCAGTCCGCCGGCTGCAGTTCCTCGAACCAGAACCCGAGCACCTGCTCCACCCAATCCTCATCCATCCCGCCTGTCCTTATCGTTAATCTCGCTGCCGCCTGATCTGCCCCGCAGCCTAGACGATTTTCCGGCCGGCGTCCCCATTTGGCAGGCGGCATCGCCTGTTTACAGCATGAATGTTATGTTATAACATATATTTTCAATCATTAAGGAGAGCCCCCCATGTCATCACCAGCCCCCTTCCTCATCGCCCCTTTTTTGGCCGCTTCGCTGATCGTCGCGCTGCCGCTCGCCGCCCCGGCATCGGCCGAAACCCGCGAAGCCAAAGCTCATGTGCACGGGGCCGGCCAGTTCACCATCGCCCTTGACGGCAATGTGCTGGAAATGGAGCTGGAAATCCCCGGCGCCGACATTGTCGGATTTGAACATGAGGCGAAAAGCGACGCCGACAAGGCCGCGATCAAGGCCGCCATCGCCCTGTTGCAAAACCCCGGCAAGATGTTCACCCTGCCCGCCGCCGCCGGTTGCAAACCGGTCAAGGCCGACGCCCATGCGGGCGGCGAAGACGAACATGAAGCCGAACATGAGGACGAGCATAAGGCCGAACAGAAGGACGAGCACAAAGCCGAACATAAGGACGAGCATGACCATGAGGGCGAGGCGCACCATATGGCGTTCCATGCCCAATACAATTTGACTTGCGCCAAACCGGAAGCCTTGTCATCAATAAAGCTCAATCTGTTCGCAAACTTCCCGTCCCTGAAGGAGGTTGCCGTGCTGGCCGTCACCGCCAAAGGGCAGGTGAAAGCCGAAGCCACGCCGCAGCAGCCGGAAATTGGGTTCTAGGCAAGCGGCGCCAGCCGACGGAACCCGGCGGGACCAGAATGCGAGAAAGGACAGCCCATGGCTAAGATCCGCCCCAATCTGATGGTCTCGGATATCCGCAAATCCATTGCGTTTTATTGCGGGAAATTGGGGTTTTCAGTCCAGATTCGGGTGCCGCTGGAAAATGAAATCCTGATGGAGGACGACCCGGCGCGGACCTTGCGTTTTGCCATGCTTGCGCTGGGTGATATGGAGCTGTTTCTGCAAAGCCGCGCCAGCCTGGCGGCGGATGTGCCGGCTTTCGCGCCCGATATGGCGCTGGGGGCCAGCATGACCCTTTACATGGACTGCGACGATGTCGATGCGCTTTACGAGCGCATCAGAAAGAGCGCCGAGATCGTCAAACCGCCGCACACAAGCTGGTATGGCATGCGCGAGCTCTATATCAAGGACCCGGACGGTTATGTGCTGGCCTTCGGCAAGGCCGCCGGCCCGGATGCTGAGTGAATTGACCGCTTTGACCGAACCAGGCCCATCCCCCGTGAACAATGATCCCGTCATCGCGCTTCGCAATATGCGTTTCGCCTGGAGCGCCGGGGCGCCGGACGTGCTTGATCTGCCGGAACTGACCATCCAGCGCGGCGAACAGGTGTTCATCAAGGGGCCGAGCGGCTCGGGCAAGACCACATTGCTCAACCTGCTCGGCGGGCTGATCAAACCGGATAGCGGCCATATCGAGGTGCTCGGCCAGAACCTTGGCGCGCTGGGCGGCGCGGCGCGCGACCGCTTCCGCGCCGGGCATATCGGTTTCGTGTTTCAGATGTTCAACCTCATTCCCTATCTGTCGCTGATTGACAACACATTGCTGCCCTGCCGGTTTTCCCCCCGGCGCAAGACCAAGGCCCATGCGGGCGGCCATACGCTCGAGGATGAGGCCCGCCGCCTGCTGCGCCATCTTGAGCTTGACCTTGAGCGTCTTGAGCACGAAGCCGTCACCCGTCTCAGCATGGGCCAGCAGCAGCGCGTGGCAGTGGCCCGCGCGCTGATCGGCCGGCCGGAACTGATCATCGCCGATGAGCCCACCTCGGCGCTCGACCAGGACGCCCGCGACAGGTTTCTCGATCTGCTGTTTCAGGAAGCCGAGGATGCGGGCGCCACCGTGCTGTTTGTCAGCCATGACGCCACATTGGCCCACCGTTTCGCCCGCCATCTGTCCCTGTCCGATATCAACCGCGCCGATGCGCGCAAGGCGGTGCAGCCATGATGCCGATCCTCAAGCTTGCGGCCAAAAGCCTGATGAACCGCTGGGCCACCGCCGCCCTCACCCTGTTCACCATCGCCATCAGCACCGGCCTGCTGCTGGGGGTCGAGCGTCTGCGCACCGAGGCCCGGATCAGCTTCTCCAATACCATTTCCGGCGCCGACCTGATTGTCGGCGCCCGTTCCGGCGCGGTGCAATTGCTGCTCTATTCGGTGTTCCGCATCGGCAATGCCACCAACAACATCACCATGGAAAGCTATGACAAGCTGAAAAAATCGAAAGCCATCGCCTGGACCATCCCGATCTCGCTGGGCGATTCCCACAAAGGCTACCGGGTGCTTGGCACCAATGGCGACTATTTCCGCCACTACCGCTATGGCCGCAAACAAAAGCTCGCCTTCAAGGCCGGCAAGCCGTTTTCCGACCTGTTCGACGTGGTGCTGGGGGCCGAAGTGGCCCGGGCTCTGAACTACAAGCTGGGCGATCGCATCGTCATTGCCCACGGACTCGGCCGCGCCGGGCTGACCAAACATGACGCAACCCCCTTTGCCGTGAGCGGCATTCTCGCCCCCACCGGCACCCCGGTCGACCGCACCGTGCATGTCTCGCTCGAGGCCATCGAGGCGATCCATGTCGACTGGAAGTCCGGCGCCAAAATGCCGGGGCGCACCACCCCGGCCGATGCGATCCGCCGCATGGACCTGCGCCCCCACCAGATCACCGCCTTCATTATCGGCTTGAAGTCGAAACTCGCCGTGTTCCGCCAGCAGCGGCGCATCAACAATTTTAACGAGGAACCGCTGCTCGCCATCCTGCCCGGCGTCACCCTGCTGGAGCTGTGGGGGCTGATGGGCACGGCGGAAAAAGCTCTGCTGGCCATTTCCTGGCTGGTGGTCGCCTCCGGCATATTGGGCATGCTGGCGGTGATTTTGTCGGGCCTCAACGAACGCCGCCGCGAAATGGCCATTCTGCGCTCGGTCGGCGCCCGCCCGGCCCATCTGGCCGGGCTGATGACCGCCGAAGCCGGCGTGCTGACCCTGGCCGGCGTGGTGGCCGGCATCGCCCTGCATTACCTGGCCATCGCCGTCGCCCGCCCCTTCATCCGCGCCGAATTCGGCATTGATCTTCCCTTCGGCCTGCTCACGTCCTATCATTGGGCGTTGCTGGGCGCCATCTTTGCCGCCGGGCTGCTGATCGGGCTGATCCCCGCCTGGCGCGCCTACCGCTATACGGTCAGCGACGGATTGATTGTCAGAACCTGAGCAGAGTGCCCTGGATGAAAAGCCTGAAACACGTTACCGGCCTGCTGGTCGTTGCCGCCCTCATGCTGGGGCTTGCCGCCGGCCCGGCCCCGGTCCACGCCGCCGATGACGAGGTGCTGAAAATCGACTGGACCGACCTTATCCCCAAGGAGGTTTCGGACGAGACCATCAGCGAGCTGATGGAGAAGGGCGCCAAGCTCGATGAGGAAAACGACACGATCTTTTACGATCCGAAGATCTTCCCCATGGTCAAAACCCTGAACGGCAAGACCGTGCGCATCCCCGGTTATGTGGTGCCGCTCGACATGGAGCTGACCGAAATCAAGGAGTTTCTGCTGGTGCCCTATTTCGGCGCCTGCATCCATGTGCCGCCGCCGCCGCCCAACCAGATCATCTATGTCAAAACCAAAAAGCCCCTCAACCTCAAGGGGCTCGATTACGCGGTCGAAGTCACCGGCAAGATCAGCACCGCCATCAAGGAATCCGGGGTCGCCAACACCGGCTATACCCTCGAATCCAAGGCCATCGTTCCCTATGAGGAAAAGTGAGCCTCTTCAGGGGCGAGTGTGAGCCGGTCGATTTTCGTTTCCCTGCGGCGACACCTGTCGCATAGTCCCGGCTGATCGAATCTCCCCGTGCCGGGGCGGCCATTTCGCCTTCACCTGAAGCTCGAACTCCCCGGCGCTGAAAGATGACCTAAGGAGACCATGGCCATGAAAAGGCGTTTCGTCACCCTGGATGTGTTCACCCGCACCAAATGCGCCGGCAATCCGCTGGCGGTGGTTCTGGACGCGGAGGGGCTGGACACCGATGAGATGCAGGCCATCGCCCGCGAGTTCAACCTGTCGGAGACCGTGTTTTTGCTCCCCCCCGCCGATCCCGGCCACAGCGCGGTCTTGCGCATATTCACCCCCAGGGCCGAGCTGCCCTTTGCCGGCCACCCGACCGTCGGCGCCGCCGTGCAACTGGCGGCGGACAAATACGGCGCCCCGAGCCAGGCCCAGGACGCGATTCTGGTGCTCGACGAAGCGATCGGCCCGGTGCGGGTCGGGGTGCGCCTCGCCCCGGATGAGCCGGCTTTCGCCGAGTTTGACCTGCCAAAACTACCCGAGGCCCAGGGCGCGCCGCCCTCCACCGACAGCCTGTGCGCCGCCCTTGGCCTCACCCACGGCGAAATCGGCTTTGAAAACCACAAACCGAGCCAGTGGAGCGCCGGCCTGCCTTTTGTGTTCGTGCCGCTGCGCGATCTGCAGACCGTGCGCAAAGCCGAGGTTAATCTGGCGGCCTGGAAAGACAGTTTTGCCGGCCATCCGGCCGAGCTTTTCGTCTATTGCCGCGAAACCGAGCACCGGGACAATCATTTCCACGCCCGCATGTTCGCGCCCACCGCCGGCATTTTAGAAGACCCTGCCACCGGCTCTGCCGCAGCGGCCTTTGCCGGGGTGATCCGTCATTTCGACAGCCTCCCCGACGGCACCCATGTCTACCGGGTCGAACAGGGCTTCGAGATGGGCCGGCCCAGCATCCTGAATATCGAGATCAGTCTGGGCAATAACGAGATGCACAGCGCCCGCATCGGCGGCCATGCGGTGTTTGTCAGCGAAGGCCATATAGAAATCTAGATCAAATCGGGGAAATCTGGATCGCACTGAGTTTCAGCGCAGTCCCCGCATCATGCCATATTCGATCAGCTTGCTGACAAACCCGTATTTGATGCTGCGGCTGGTGACATCCTCCAGGCTGTAAGGCGCGCCTTCTGCAATCGCGGCGGCGGCTTTCAACCCGCTTTCGATGGCCGGGCCGATGCCCTCGCACAGATCCTTGGTGGCAAGCCCCGCCGAATCCCCCGTGATAAAGGCATTGCCGATCCGCACCGTTTCCACCCCGCCGCGCACGAAATAGCTGAACCCCTTCGGCTGGTAGTCGTGGGCAACGAAGCCCTTGCGCGCCAGTTTCTCGGTGAAGTAGGTCCAGTGGTCGTGGATATTGTATTTGCTGCCCGCCAGCCCGGCAGCCATGCCGCCGACCCCGACATTCAGATAGCCGTTTGCCTTCGGCACATACCAGGCATAGCCCGGCAGGCCCTTGTCGAAAAACCACAAATGGCATTGGCCGTTTTCCCACTCATGGGGAAATTCCTCCTCGCGGGTCGCGGTTTGCAGAATCTTGGCTCGAGGATTGGCCTTGCGGAACAGGGCCCGATAGACCGGACAGCGCGTGCCGCCGGCCCCGACCAGATAGGTGCAGCGATAACGCCCATCGATGATATAGCGCCCATCCTCCCGGACAATCGACTTCACCTCATGGCGCTGCACCTCGGCGCCCGAGCGCTTGAGCAGAAACTCGTCGAATTCACAGCGGCGGATCGAATGCTGCTTACCGGGGATTTTCACATGCAGCCCTTTGAAATGGGCGTGAATTTCAGGATAGGTCAGAAAACTATGCGGATAATCCGCCGGTTTGAGCTGGAGCTGGCGCATCGCCTTCTTGGTCACCCAGCCGGCGCAGAGTTTCAGGCGCGGAAACTCTTCCCGATCGAGGATCAGCGGGTCATGGCCTGCCTCTTTCAGCTTCCAGGCGCAGGTCGAACCCGCAGGCCCGCCGCCGACAATAATCACATCGCGTTCTATCATTCCGCCTGTCCTTGTCCTGTGCCGGCCCCGCCGCACGGCATTGATCCGCCGCCCAGCTCCCCGTTTCATAACCCAAAATGGCCACCGGGCAAACCGCCGCCTTCGCCGCCGCCGCCCGGCCGCCGCCTCGCCGCCCCCAGGGCGGGAAGCTTTGCGGCTTGACCCCCCGCCCGAATTGGGGAGTAATAGCGTTAAAAGACCGGCTGATAAGTGGGAGGCAAGCGCAGATGAGCATCACACGCAGGCAGTTTTCGGCCCAGGCCCTGGCCGCCATGGGCCTCGGCTTTGGCGGGCCGGCTCTGGCCGCGCCGCAGGGGCTTTTTAAAGATCCCAATGCCTATCGCTATTTCAAGGGCGATGCGGTGGATAACGGCGTGCGCTACCGGCGCACCAATTTCAGCGTCATCGACAAGAAATGGCGCCGCCAGATGGTGCGCTATCTCAGCTCCGAGCCCCAGGGCACGGTGGTGGTCGACACCAGGCACCACTTTCTCTATCTGATCTGGGAGAACAAGACCGCCATCCGCTATGGCGTCGGCGTCGGCAAGGAAGGCTTCAAATGGTATGGCCGCGCCCGCATCGACCGCAAGGCCCTGTGGCCCAACTGGGTGCCGCCGCCGGAAATGCTCGAGCGCCAGCCTGATCTGCCCCGTTTCGTCAAGGGCGGGCGCGACAACCCGCTCGGCCCCCGCGCCCTCTATCTTTATCGCAATGGCCGCGATCTCGGTTACCGCCTGCACGGCACGCTGCAACCCTGGAGCATCGGCTCCGATGTCTCCAGCGGCTGCATCCGCATGTTCCCGGAAGACGTCATCGACCTTTATCAGCGCTGCCCCAAGGGCACCCGGGTGCTGGTACTGAAACATCTGGGCGCCGATCCGGACGCGAAAGGATGAGCGCGATGAACTTCCCGAAACCGGCCCTGGCCGCCCTGTTTCTTACCCTCGCCCTGCTGCCCGGCTGCCGCACCGGCGGCATCATCCCCAATGTCACCAACGCCCCCGCCCCCGGTTTCGAGAACGTCAAGACCGGCAGCGAGGAAGACTTCATGCTCAATGTCGGCCGCCGCACCTATTTCACCAGCGGCTCGGTCGAGCTGAGCAACACCGCGCGGGTCACCCTCGACAAGCAGGCCGAATGGCTGATCAAGCACCCGAACTGGAAGATCAAGCTGCAGGGTTTTGCCGACGACCCGGGCAGCGAGAGCGCCAACCGGGCTCTGTCGGCCCGGCGCGCCGAGACCGTGCTCAATTATCTCGCCAGCAAGGGCGTCGAGCGCAGCCGCATGTGGGCCAAGGGCTATGGCCGCGAGCGCATCG
>PKTQ01000389.1 GCA_002869085.1 Hyphomicrobiales bacterium
CCCAGCCCCGGTCCACCGAAACCACCGTCGCGACGGTCTCGATCTGCTCCTGCGGCACTTTGCGGCAGCTATCCTGACCCGGTTTGTCTTGCATCATGTCACCAGATGGTTTTCGGTGAGGTATGTGAACCGCTGCGGAATTCATAATCGGCAACAGCGTTCTATTCCGTTTTTTACAGGTTCATGTATAAAAGGCAATCTAACTTCGCAAGAAGGTGCCGCCCGAGCGATGGACAAATATCTGATCATTCTGTTGAGCACGGCGCTGGTGAACAATGTGGTGCTGGTCAAATTTCTCGGCCTGTGCCCGTTCATGGGCGTCTCGAACCGATATGGCGCCGCCATTGGCATGGGCCTGGCGACCACATTCGTGCTCACCCTGTCAGCCACCGCCGGCTGGATCTTGCAGCATTTCCTGCTTGAGCCGTTTGGGCTGGAATTTCTGCGCATCCTGACCTTCATCCTGGTCATCGCCGCCGTGGTTCAGTTTACCGAGATCACCATCCGCAAGGTCTCGCCGGTGCTGTATCAGGTGCTGGGCATTTACCTGCCGCTGATCACCACCAATTGCGCCGTGCTCGGCGTCGCATTGCTCAACATCCAGCAACAGAACAATTTCACCGAAAGCGTGCTCTATGGCTTCGGCTCGGCGCTGGGCTTCACCCTGGTGATGGTGGTGTTCGCCGGCCTGCGCGAACGCCTGGCCATGGCCGAGATTCCGCCGGTCTTCAAGGGCGTGCCGATCGGTTTCGTCACTGCCGGGCTTCTGTCCATGGCCTTTATGGGCTTTTCCGGCCTGGTCACACAATGAACGGAGATACACCATGATCAGCGCATTCGTCTCTCTGGCCATTTTGGGATTTCTGCTCGGCGGCGGCCTGTCTTTGGCCGCCAAGCTGTTGGCGGTGGAATCGAACCCGCTTGCCGATGAGCTCGAGAACATTCTGCCGGGCCTGCAATGCGGCCAGTGCAGTTTTCCCGGTTGCCGCGGCGCCGCCGAGGCCCTGTCCAGCGGCGGCACCGACATCACCCTGTGCCCGCCCGGCGGCACCGCGCTGGTTGCCACCCTGGCGGAAAAGCTACAGGTCACCGCCGATTTTTCCGGCCTGGAAATGGAAAAGCCGAAAGTCGCGCTCATTGACGAGCAGGCCTGCATCGGCTGCACCAAATGTATTCAGGTCTGCCCCACCGATGCGATCATCGGCGCGCCGAAACTGATGCATACGGTGGTTCCGGATGCCTGCACCGGCTGCGACAAATGCGGCCCCATCTGCCCGGCCGAATGCATCGACATGATCCCCGAGGCCGAGATTCCGGTCACCCTGCAGAGCTGGCACTGGCCCAAACCCGAACCGATCCGGGCCGCCGCCTGAACGGGGTGATTAACCGATGAAATTGTTTTCCATCCGCGGCGGCGTCCACCCCAGCAGCCATAAGAGCCTGAGCAGCGAGCAGCCGATCCGCGCCATTGCCATGCCGGAGCTGCTGCATGTGCCGATGCGCCAGAATATCGGCGCCCCGGCCGAGCCGGTGGTCGCCGAGGGCGAATCCGTGCTGAAAGGCCAGTTGATCGGTGAGAGCGCCGGCCCGGTCTCGGCCCCGGTGCATGCGCCGACCTCCGGCACCGTCACCGCCATTGGCGATTATATCGCCCCGCACCCCTCCGGCCTTGCCGGGCTCACCATCACCATCGCCCCTGACGGCCGCGAGGCCTGGGCCGAACTGCCGCCGCCGCTCGATCCGGAAACCGCCACCGGCCAGGAAATCGCCGACCGGGTGCGCGAGGCCGGCATCGTCGGCATGGGCGGCGCCGCCTTTCCCTCCTCGGTCAAGCTCGGGCTCGGCACCTCGCGCCAATTGCACAGCCTGATTCTGAACGGGGCCGAATGCGAACCTTATCTGTCCGCTGACGACCGGCTGATGCGCGAGCGCAGCGAAGGCATAGTGGGCGGCGCGGCGATCATGATGAAGGCCCTTGGCATTCCCCGCGCCATCGTCGCCATTGAGGACAACAAGCCCGAGGCCATCGCGGCCATGCGCGCCGCTGCGAGCGGACATGGCGCGATCGAAATCGCCGCCGTGCCGTCGCGCTATCCGATGGGCTCGGAAAAACAGCTGATTCAGGTGGTGACCGGCGTCGAAGTGCCGGCCGGAAAACTGCCCGCCCATGCCGGCGTGCTGGTGCATAATGTCGCCACCGCCCATGCGGTGCACGACGCGGTGCGTTTCGGGCGCCCGCTGATCTCCCGCGTGGTGACGGTCAGCGGCGGCGCCATGGCCGAGCCGGGCAATCTGGAAGTGCTGATCGGCACCCCGGTCGCCGACATGATCAGCGCCTGCGGCGGCCTGAAGGGGACGCCGGAGCAATTGCTGCTCGGCGGCCCGATGATGGGCGTGCCCCTGCATGACAAGGCCGCGCCGGCCATCAAGGGCAATAACGGCGTGCTGGCCCTGTCCCGCAGCGAGGTCAATCCCGGCGCCCATATGCCCTGCATCCGCTGCGCCGATTGCGTCGCCGCCTGCCCCTGCGGCCTGCAGCCGCTGGAAATGATGATCCGCATCCGCAATGAAAAACTGAGCGAGGCGGCCGATGTCGGTCTTTACGACTGCATATTGTGCGGCGCATGTTCCTGGGTCTGCCCCTCGCATATTCCGCTGGTGCAATATTTCAACTATGCCCGCGGCGCCCTGCGCGACCAGGACATCGTCAAGCAGCATCAGGATAAGCTGAAAGGCTATACCCAGCGGCGCGAGGAGCGGCTGGAGCGCATCGCCCGCGCCAAGGAAGAGGCCCGCAAGGCCAGAAAAGCCAAGATGGCGGCGGCCAAGGCGGCCAAGGCCAAGGCGGCGGCTGAGGAAGAGGCGACCGACGCATGAGCTTACCCACGCCCCCCAGCGCGCCCTATGCGCACAGTTCGGCCAATGTGCAGCGCACCATGGCGCTGGTGATGCTGGCCCTGACCCCCTCGACCCTTTACGGGCTTTATATCTATGGCTGGCCGGCGGTGTTTCTGTTCGCCCTCACCATCCTGTCGGCCCTCGCCGCCGAGGCGTTCAGCCTGGCCCTGAGGCGCAAGCCGATCGTGATGTTTCTGGGCGACGGTTCCGCCGCCCTCTCGGGCTGGCTGGTGGCCGCCACCCTTCCGCCCTGGGCGCCCTGGTGGGTGGCGGTGCTGGGCGGGCTGATCGCCATCATCATCGGCAAGCAGATTTTCGGCGGCCTCGGCCAGAATGTGTTCAACCCGGCCATGGTGGCCCGGGTGATGCTGCTGGTCTCCTTCCCGGTCGAGCTGACCCGCTTTGTCGACCCGAAACCGCTCTTCTCACAAGGCGCGCCCGATTTTTCCCAATCCCTGCAGATCGTGTTCGGCCAGATCGAGAAATTCGACACCATCAGCAGCGCCTCCCTGCTCGACCAGATCCGCACCGTGCTCAAACAGGGCGGCGATGTGCCGGGCGGCCTTGCCGAACATTACCAGCCGATGGCCATGCTGATCGGCGACGTGCCGGGCAGCCTTGGCGAGACCTCGGCCCTGCTGATCCTGCTCGGCGGGCTGTTCCTGCTCTATAAGCGCATCATCACCTGGCACACCCCGGCCGCGATGATCGCCTCCATCGCGCTGATTGCCGCCGTGATGAACCTGATCGACCCGGCGCGCTATCCCGGCCCGGTCTATCACGTGCTGTCAGGCGCCCTGCTGCTGGGGGCGTTCTTCATCGCCACCGACTATGTCACCGCGCCCGTCACCAATACCGGCCGGTTGATTTTCGGCGCCGGCGCCGGCGCGCTGGTCTATGTCATCCGCACCTGGACCGTGTTTCCCGAAGGGGTCGCTTTTGCGGTCCTGCTGATGAACGCGCTGACCCCGGTGATCGATTTCTACATCAAACCGCGGATTTACGGCCGCAACCGCGCCGGCGAGCCATTGCCGGGGCCGGACGATGCGGGATAGGGCGGCGATATGTTCGATACCATAAAAACCAAATATCGCCGCAATCCGGTCTTTCACGCCGTGCTGCTGTCGGGCTTTGCCCTGATTTCGGCAGTGCTGCTGATCATCGGCAATCAACTGACCGCCGAATCGATCGAACTGCGCCGCATCGAGGACCTGCAATTCTCGCTCGGCCAGGTGATCCCCGCCGACCTGCACGACAATGATCTGTGGAGCGACACCCGCACCCTGAAGGACGCGGATGGCACCGGCACCACCTATCACCTGGCCCGGCGCGGAGGCGAGGTCACCGCCGCCGCCTTCGAGCAGACCACCGCCGGTTACAGCGGCCTGATCCGCCTGCTGATCGGGGTTGACCGCGAGGGCAAAATCCTCGGCGTGCGGGTGCTGGCCCATACCGAAACCCCCGGCCTCGGCGACAAGATCGACCACGCCAAAAACGATTGGATATTGGGCTTTGACGACAAATCCCTCACCGATCCCACCGAGGCGGGCTGGAAGGTGAAGAAGGATGGCGGCGTATTCGACCAGTTCTCCGGCGCCACCATCACCCCGCGCGCCGTGGTCAAGGCGATCCATCAGGGCCTCATTCTGTTCGCATCCCAGAAGGACCGGCTGCTGGCGCCCGGCAAGGAAGGCACATCATGAGCGACTCCTACAGCCATATCGCCCTGGAAGGCATTTGGACCAATAATATCGTCTTCACCCAATTGCTGGCCCTTTGCCCGCTAATGGCGGTGACCGACACCGCCACCAATGGCCTCGGCATGGGCATCGCCACCACCGCCGTGCTGGCCGCTTCCGGTGCCACCGTGTCGATCTGGCGCCATTTCATCACCCAGGAAATCCGCATTCCGGCCCTGGTGCTGATCATCGCCACCCTGGTGACCCTGGTGGAAATGGGCATGAATGCCTGGATGCATCAGATGTACAAGGTGCTCGGCCTGTTCATCCCGCTGATCGTCACCAATTGCGCCATATTGGGCCGCGCCGAAACCTTTGCCTCGCGCAACTGGCTGCTGCCGGCCTTCGCCGACGGCCTGTTCATGGGGATGGGCTTCACCATCGCCCTCGTGAGCCTGGGGGCCGTGCGCGAGATTCTCGGCTCCGGCACATTATTCGCCAATGCCTCCTATCTGCTCGGCTCGCATTTTTCGTTCCTGGAGATGACGATCGTACCGGACTATAAGGGCTTTTTGCTGTTCGTGCTGCCACCGGGCGGCTTCATCGTGCTCGGCTTCCTGATCGCCGGACGGCGGATCTTCGACGATTTCCTGTTCCGCGTCCTGCCCGAACCCCGGAACGATGCCGAAGATGAGCCCGAGCCGGCCGGTGCGGCCCAGAGCTGAGATCAGGGGGGACTAAGATGCAGATCGCTATTGCCTATGCCCGCACCGACAGACAGGCCTGGCTCGAGCTTGACCTGCCCGAAGGCCTGACCGTGGCCGAGGCCATTGCCCGCTCCGGCATATTGGAGGAATTCCCCGAAATCGATCTTGAGGTCAACAAGGTCGGAATATTCAGCCGTCCGGTCAAGCTTGACCAGCCGATCAGCGAGGGCGACCGCATCGAGATCTACCGCCCGCTGATCGCCGATCCGAAACAGGTGCGCGAGAGAAACGCCCCCGCAAAACCCGCCCCCAAAAAGGCCAAAGCCACCGACGCCTGAGCCAAAGCGCCAAAATCTGCGGCTTTTGCCGCTATTCACCCCCTCAATCCTGCCATTTTGTCGCATTTTATTTGCGGTCGGAATGCCCTGTCGCTTATGATGCCCGGACTTTGAGGGATGGGCGTCATCGGGATCGGTTATGGCCGAAAATCGCAGCGCCCGCATTGGGAATTCAGACCTTCGGGGCGGAGGAGGCCGCGCAGCACAGCCGGTTTCGGACTGACCCGGAAACGTGAACTAGAAAACAAAAATTTATATGGGGAGTACTTATATGTTGAAATCCATTCTCAGCCGCACAGCCAGGGCGGTTCTGCCCCTGGCGGCCACCGCCCTGATTGCCGGCGCCGCCAGCGCCGCCGATCCGATCAAGATCGGCACCTTCCTGTCGGTGACCGGCCCGGCCTCCTTCCTGGGCGATCCGGAGCTGAAAACCCTGCAGATGTATGTGGAGAAGATCAACGCCAATGGCGGCGTGCTCGGCCGCAAGCTTGAGCTGGTGCATTACGACGCCCAGCACCAGGCCAAATCCGCCGTCACCTTCACCAAGCGCCTGATCGAGCAGGATAAGGTCGATATCATTGTCGGCGGCTCCACCTCCGGCCAGACCATGGCGGTGGTGAAGCTCGTGGAGAAGGCCGGCATGCCGTTCATCTCGCTGGCCGGCGCCGCGGTGATTGTCGATCCGGTCAAGAAATGGGTGTTCAAGACCCCGCACACTGACCGCCTCGCCGCCCGCAAGATCTTCAGCGACATGAAAAAGCGCGGCCTCAGCAAGCTCGGCGTGCTGTCCGGCGCCGGCGGCTTTGACAAATCCTGCCGCAAATCGGTCACCAGCATCGCCCCCAGCGTCGGCATCGAGATCGTCGCCGACGAAACCCACGGCAAGGGCGACACCGACATGACCCCGCAGCTCACCAAGATCAAGAACGCCCCTGGCGTGCAGGCGATGGTCTATTGCGGCTTCGGCGCCGCCACCAGCATCGAGGCGCGCAACTACAAGCAGCTTGGCATGAAGATCGCCCATTATCACAGCCATGGTTCCGGCTCGATGAAGTTCATCAAGGGCGCTGACGGCGCCGCCGAGGGCGTGCGCCTGCCGGCCGCGGCCCTGCTGGTGGTGGATGCCCTGCCCGACGACAACAAGCAGAAAGCCGTGGCGGGCGCCTATCGCACCGCTTACGAAACCCGGTTCAAGGATTCGGTCTCCACCTTTGGCGGCCATGCCTATGACGGGCTGATGATCGCGGTTCAGGCCATGGAGCGGGCCGGCTCCACCGACAAGGCCAAGGTGCGCGACGAGATCGAAAAGACCAAGAACTATATCGGCGCCGACGGCATCTACACCATGTCGCCGACCGACCATATGGGTCTGGATGAAGATTCCTTCGTCATGGTCGAGGTCAAGAACGGCACCTGGGCCATGGCCGATTAAAGCCGTCTGATCCCAACATCCCCATGCCCCGGCCATGCCGGGGCATGTTTGTTGGGCCCAAAGGCGCCAGATCGCCCGAGCAGGGTCCGTACCGGCGCCCGCGCGGCACAATGAAAAAAGTCAGCAAGAGGGTATCCGGCCCGTGTTCGCCGAATTTCTGCAATTTCTCGTCTCCGGCGTAACCATCGGCGCGACCTATGCTCTGGTCGGCCTTGGCTTCGCCGTGATCTATAATGCCAGCAATGTGATCAATTTCGCGCAAGGCGAGTTCGTGATGATCGGCGGCATGGCCACCGTGTCGCTGATCGGCCTCGGGGTGCCGATGCCGCTGGCCATTCTGCTGGCCATCGCCGCCGCGGCC
>PKTQ01000089.1 GCA_002869085.1 Hyphomicrobiales bacterium
GCCGCCAGAGTGACCAGTTGATGCTCCGACAGGCCGAGGGCGCCATGCACCGCCCGGTAATTGTCGTTCAGATAACCGCCGAAATAGGACGGATCATCGGAATTCACCGTGACCAGCAGACCGGCCTCGAGAGCCCGCGCCACCGGGCTGGCGGCAGGCTCGGAGATGACCTTCAGGCGCAGATTGGACAGGGGGCACATGGTCAATGGCACCTGCTCGGCAGCAAGCCGGGCGGTGAGCGCGGGATCATCCAGCGCGGCATTGCCATGGTCGATGCGGCTGACCTGCAGACTGTCCAGCGCCTCGGCCACATAAGCGGGCGGACCTTCCTCGCCGGCATGGGCCACGGCGGCGAAACCGGCGCCGCGCGCCTCGGCGAATAAACGGGTGAATTTCCCGGGCGGATGGCCGCGCTCGGAGCTGTCGAGGCCGACGCCGAAAATATGGTCCCGGTGCCGTTTGGCTTCGGCCAGCGCCGCAAAGCCTTCCTCCTCGCTGAGATGGCGCAGAAAACACATGATCAGCTTCGAGGTGATGCCGAACTCCCGCTCGCCCTCCCGGAGGGCGGCAATGATGCCGGCCAGCACAGTGTCGAAGGCCACGCCCCTGACCATATGGGCCTGTGGGTCGAAGAAGATTTCCACATGCACGGCATTGTCGCGGTGCACCCGCTCGAGATAGGCCATGGTCAGATCCCGAAAATCCTGCTCCGTGAGCAGCACCGACATGCCGTGATAATAAATGTCGAGAAAATCCTGCAGGCAGTCGAAGCGATAGGCGGCGGCCACTTCCGCAGGGGTGCGCCAGGGCAGTTCAACGCCGTTGCGCCGGGCCAGCGCCAGCATCATCTCCGGCTCCAGAGTGCCTTCGATATGCACATGCAGCTCGGCCTTGGGCATGGTGTCGATGAGCAAATTCGCCAAAAAGGCCATGGGTCCGCGCTCCTTTTGCGCCAGCATAACATTCACCCAAGGCGCAAGGCTACTCTCTCTTCCAGCGGCGGCGTTACCATCAAGATCGGCGGATTGAGGATTGATTTTGCTCGGCAATCGGCCCATGAGTGGAACACGCACATCTTAAATTGCCGATGCCTGGACGGCCCATCGACCATGATCTTTCAGATATTCAACATCATCGCCCCGGTATTCCTGCTGATCGGGGCGGGCTATGGGGCGGTGAAGGCCGGGCTGTTCGGCGACGAATTGCTGGACGGGCTCAATGGTTTCGCGATCAAATTCGCGATTCCGTGCCTTTTGTTCAGCGCCTCCTCCACCCTCGATCTTCACTCCGCCTATGACTGGCGGGTGATGCTGTCCTTCTATAGCGGCGCGACGCTGAGCTTCGGGACCGGCATCTTCATGGCGCTGAAACTGTTCAACCGCTCGCCGGGCGAGGCGGTGGCGGTGGGCTTCGGGGCGCTGTTTTCCAATCTGGTGCTGCTGGGCCTGCCGATCTCGGGTCTGGCCTATGGCACCGACAGCCTGGGGGTGAATTACGCCATCATCTCGGTGCATGCGCCGTTTTGCTATCTGCTCGGCATTACGGCGATTGAATTGCTGCGGGCCGACGGGCGCTCGCTGGCCGCAACGGCGCGGGTGGTGGGGAAGGCGATGTTCCGCAACAGCCTGATGATCGGGCTGGGGCTCGGCTTTGTGGTCAATCTGTCGGGCCTCGCCCTGCCCGGCGCGGTATTGTCGGTGGTGGCGATGATGAAACAGGCCGCCCTGCCCGCCGCGCTGTTCGGTCTTGGCGGCCTGCTCACCCGCTACAGCCTGAGCAAGAATGCCGGCGCGGCGGCGGCGATCTCATGCCTGTCGCTCGGCCTGCACCCGCTGCTGACCTATCTTCTATGCCATTGGCTCGGCGTGCCGGCGGCCATTTCACGCTCGGCGGTGCTGATGGCGGCGATGGCGCCGGGGCTGAACGTCTATCTGCTGGCCTTCATGTATAACCGGGCCATCGACACCGCCGCCAATACCGTCATCATCGGCACCGCCATGTCGATTTTCACCGTCAGCGCCTGGCTGTGGGTGCTGGGGTAAACGCGCCCGGCCCGCCGGCCTCAGGCCACCTTCATCCGCTGCTGCAGATAGGCGGTATAGGCCCGGTCGGATCCCAGAATATGGTCATGCAGCCAGCCGACCAGGAAGTCCAGCACCTCCCGTCCGATTTCGGCATTGCCGGCCTCCCATTGGCGTTTCAGATGCAGCACTTTTTCCAGCAAGGCGGTGTGCTGGGCTATATGTTCCTCGGCATCCGGATAGCGGTAGATTTCGAACAACTGCTCCTCATAGGTAAAATGCACATCGGTGTAATCGGCCAGAGTATCGAAGATCTCGCCCAGCAGCTTGTCGCTGCTATTGGCCTTCACCGCCATATGGAGAAGATTGATCGCCCGCACCAATATCATGTGCTGCTTGTCGACCATGTCGATGCCGACACTGAAACTGTCATCCCACTCAAAAAGTGCCATTTCTGTCCCTTTATTGTTGCTGAAATCCGTGTTGTAGATGAAGGTCGGCGCCGGGAGCGGAGCCCAGCTCCCGAGCCGCAAATTCTGGCGTCCCATATCAGCCTCCCGGCGCGGCCGGGTCCGCGTTTTTAAGGCCGGTCAGGCGCTCGGCGGCGGCCTGATGGCCCTTGCGGGCGGCGAAATGATACAGCACCCTGGCCTTGATCAGATCCGGCTTCACTTCAAGCACACCCTTGAAATTGTCCAGGAATTCCGTGTCATATGTACGGGCCAGCCGGTAGGCGGCCTCGGCGCTGCCGCCGCTGACCGCATAGTCCAGCACATTGCGCGCCGAGATAATATCGCCCTGATCAATGAGGCCATGAGCCCGGTCGATCAATTGCTGCAATTCCTGCGGGCTGAGGCTGGGGCCGGTGGCAAGGGCGGGCGGCTTGGCCGCGCCTGCTGCCGGGGATGCTCCTGCGGCCGGGGCTGCTTCTGGCGATGCGGCGGCCGATGCGGCGACCAGAGGCGCACCAATCCGCACGGTGAAGGTCTCGCGCTTAGTGCGCGCGCCATCGGCGTCCATCAGCGCCACGGTCACGGGGAAGCTGCCGCTATAGCCTTTGGGCGCGGTCAGGGTAAGTTGCAGCGTATCCCATACGGTCATATTCCACTCGCCGCTCCCGGTGCGGGTTCCTGACGACAGGACGGCATCCTCCGGTATTCCCAGCAGCACGATCTTGGTTTCAGGTTTGACATCGGCCCCGGTGAGATTGATCTTCAGCTCCACCGGCGCGCCGGCCGGCCCAGATACCGTGCGCCCCGCCCCATTGCCCGACGCGGCGGCGGGGCGAGATGGCCGATCGGAAGCCAAGCCGCCATCCGCGGGCGGCGCTTGTGGCGCGGCGTCCGGAATGACGGCATTGGCTTCCTTCCCCTCAACTGCAGCCGGGCTTGGGGCGAACGGGGCTTTTTGCCCCGCAATTGGCTGTGTTTTGAAGGGTATCCATGTTCCGTCCTGCTGATAGACCGAGAACAGATAGCCGCCGGCGCCGGCGCCCAGCACCAGCAGGGTGAGCGCCGCGCCGGACAGCATATAGCGCAGGGTCTTGGGGCGGGCGGCCACCGGCGCGGGCGCGGCCGCATAGGGCACCGGGGCAAGGTCATGTTCGGTCTGCAACTGCCTGATGTCCTGCTTCAGCTCGCTCAGCATGCCATAGAGATGCTCCTCGCTATGCTCATGGGCCAGTGGCGGCGTTTCTGCCTTCAGCACCTTCATGTCGGTCTTCAGATCGGCCAGCATTTCCTGAAGATGGGCTTCCGAGGCCGGAATCAGGTGATGTTCCTGCTCGGCCTTCAGCAGACGGATGTCGGATTTGAGATCGTTCAGCATGGCGGTGAGCCGGGCCTCGTTATCATGGGGCGCCGGATGGGCCCGTTCGGCCTTTAGTTCCTCGATATCGTGCTGCAACTCGGCCAGCAGATCATGGACCTGAGGCTCGGCGGGCGGCGGCGCCATGTCCACCTGCTCGGTTTTCAATATGTTGATGTCCTGTTTCAGCGCCGCCAGCAGGTCATAAAGATGCGCCTCGTCCTGCGGCTCACCCGCTAGCGGCGCCTCGTCCTGCTCTTTTTTCAATTCGGTGATATCGCTGCGCAAATCGAGCAACAGCGCGCGCAGCCCCGCCTCATCGAGCGGGCGCGCCGCCTCATCTGTGCCATTTGACGGCCCTTTGCGATTGCCGCGATTGCCGCCATTGCCGCCTGGCAGATCGACGATTTTGCCGTCATCATCGCCGTCTTTTGCCACAGATGTCATTGCCATATCGGTTTCTTCCCCTCGGACCCCCCTGCCCCGGTCCTCACCTCTGTTCGCAGCCTCCGGGGCCGCATCCTTTGTGTCCCCGGCGCCGGTCCGTTCCTCATTTGGTGCGGCGCTATCGGTCAGCTCGCTCGTCACGCCGTGCCCGGCCCCGGACGCGTCCATGCCGCCGGCCTTATTTCCGGTTCCATCCATCGCCATTCTCCGATCCTCGATCTCATGTCATGTCTGTCCTGTCATTGGTGTGCCCTGCGGCGTGTGGCGGGTTCGCTCGCCCGCTCAGCGCTTCCCGTCCGGCGGGGCGCCCTCGCCTGCGGCGGCGGCCAGACGTTTGCGATTGCGCATTTTGAGCAAAATGGCCTCGGCCGGGGCATAACGCTGCCAGCCGGGCACCGAGGCGGCGAGGCTCATCTCGCGCCATTTGCGGTGGCGGGGCGGCTGTTGCAGGCGCTCGAAGCCCGCGAAAAACGCCTCGATGAAATGCAGCAACCGGTTATAGCGCCCGGAACCCGGCGCCCAGTTATAGACCGCCATCACCGTGCTCACGGATATGGCCGGCACCTTGCCGCCCTTGGGGACCAATGCCGGATAATCGAGATGGGTGAAGGCGGCCGGCAGATAGGCGGCGCGCAGGGGCTGGGCATAGGGTATGGGCAGCAAATGCAGCCCGTCCTTGCCGGTCAGCGCCGCGACCGCATCGGCCGGCTTGCCGGTGACGATGGCAACGGCGGCGATCTCACCCCGGCGCAGCTTCTCCAGCCCCAGGGCGGTGTCGTAATGCACCGGGACAATCGGGGTTTCCAGCGCGCCCAGCACCGCCGAGGCGGTGATGAAGGCGCCGCTGCCCCTCACCCCGACACTCACCTTGCGTCCGGCCAGATCAGTCAGGCTGCGGATATCCGGGCCGGCCAGCAGGTGAAATTCCTGGTTGAACAGCTTGGCGATGTAATTGATGCGCTCATCAATGCGGGCATGAAGATGGCCGCGCTTGATGTGTTCCAGCACATCGGACTGCACAATGCCCACATCGATCCCCTTCAGATGCAGGATATCATCGATATTCTGCATGGAGCCCTGACCGACGATCGGCAGAATGCGCAATTTGCCCTCTTCATTGAGTACGGCGGCCAGATCGGAGGCGATGCGCAGATAGGTTTCGCCATAGGCACCGGAAATCACCCTGACAATGCCGGTATTACTGCGGGCGATATTCTCCGCCTTGGTGCCGCGCGCCGCAGCCGGCAGCGCCGCGAGACCGGGCAGAAGGAGCGCCAGCACCAGCGCGGCGAGGGCTTTGGGCCAGGGCCGGCGGCGGGCCGTTTTGAGAGATTCAATCATGAAACAGGCCTTCGTGATGGGATGGCTGGGTATGGTTATGGGCGAGCCGGTCAGAGCTGCTTTTTCCCGGCGGCGGTGATCGAGGACAGCAGGGCCGAGACATCGACCTTGCCGGCGGAATTGCGCAGCACTTCCGGCACTTCATCCGGTTTCAGACCGGCCAGGGCACTCTCCAACAGCAGCTTCACATCGCTCATGGCAATGCCCTGGGCGGAGGCGGAGGCGGCAAGCCTTGTCATGCGGTTGCGCAATTCGCGCGCCGGGTCCGTGCCATCGCCGGCATGGGGCCTGCCGAGCGCCGCAACCCCCTCGGCCACCGAGGTGACCAGCGCATCGAGCGGCGCGGCTGTGTCGGGCTGGGCCGGTGCGGGTTTACCCTCGGCGCCCTTCTGCGGGGCGGCGGGCTCAGTCCCGGGTGCGGGGGCGGCCGGTTTGGCCGCATCATTTACGGCGGTGGTTTTTGTCTCCAGCGCCTCCGCAGGTGTTGCGGGCTCTGTTTTCGCCAGCGGCGGCGGTGATGCCTCATTCAGCGGCTTGCCGGCGGGTTTGCCCGCGCTTGAAGGCACGCCAGGCTGCTCGGCGACGAGCCCCAAGCCGGCGGCTTTGGGCGCGGCTTCCGGGGCGGCGGGCAGCGCCGCCTTGTCCGGGGTCGCCGGCTGATTGGATGGTTTGACGGTTTCCGCCGCAACAGTGGCCGGCTCTCCGGCTACGGCCGGCTTTGCCGCCTCCAGAGGCTCCGGGGTGACCAGACGAGGCGTGATCAAATCCTCTTTCTGGAGCCGGCTCTGATCTTTGTTGGGATTTTTGCGGGCATCGGCGCCGGCTTCATCGAGCGCGATGCGGCCGGTTTCCAGGGCGGCAATCTCGGCGATTTCGCGGGTGTGCCTGCTGCTGGCGTCCTTCAGACCCAGCATGTAAAAGCCGTAACCGGCGGCGCCGAGCAGCGCCAGGCCGGCAAGCATGGCGGCGATGCGCAGGGCCGGACCGCGCGGGCGCCCAGTCCTGCCATCCTGGGCCGAGAGGAACTCCGGCAATTCGCCGCCGCCGGACATGTTCATCGAATCCATCATCGAATTGATGGATGCGAGGGTGCTGTCCGGCCAGTTGCGGTCCGGGTCTAATATGCTCTGATTTCGCGCCCTGGCTTTTCGGGCTTCGTTGCTGGCGTTCAGCGCCTCGACCGAAGCCCGGAAATCGGCCATTCCGCCGATCCGCGGTCCGGCCTCGATTTCATGCGGCGCGTCATCGGTCAGCGGCACGATATAGGGCTGTAAAATGTCATCAGATTCCGGCACCTCGTGAGGTTCCGGCACGGCATGCAGCTCCGTTAAGGCATGAGGCTCCGGCGCACCAACGCGCAACGCGGCCACGATGTCTGAAATCTGTTCGAGACGCGCGCTATCCTGCGCATCCCCACTCCCCTCGCCGCGCACATCGCGCAGCATTTGAAAATACTTCCCCTGGCTCAAGTCACTCACCCCTTTAATACCAACAGGTTCGGATGTGGAACTTTCCCCAGCCACCAGACTCATAAAGAGCCTTTATTAATGCAATCAATCCTCTCTTGATCTCATGGTAAAATTTGAACGTCCCAAATAATTCAAATATTACCTATATTTTAGACATGCCTCTTCTCAATGTTCCGCGTCATATTGTGTAGATTTCTCAATCTATACCCGATTACTCATCCGCAGAACTTAGCAAGAATTGTTCTAATCCCACAGGAATCCGCCAAGAATGTGGCAGCCGTAAACATTATTGTCATTTTGTTGTCCGGGCGGATCGTCCGGAATCAGGTTTTTAGCGGAAATCCGGGGGCAGACGGAGGCGCTGGGCATGTCAAAATTAACCGCATTTTCCCTTTGAGATGGGGGCCAACTCCTGCTCAAATGTGGTTAGAATCAGGCCAGATCAGCTTAGGGTTGCGAGGAGTTCACGGACGTCACAGCGC
>PKTQ01000143.1 GCA_002869085.1 Hyphomicrobiales bacterium
AGCCGGAACAAGGCCCGGCGGATCACCACGCCGGCATGGTAATTGGCCATATGGGTGAACTGTGCGGCGCCGGCCACATCGCCGATGGCATAGATTCTTCGGTTGCTGGTGGTGAGCCCCGCATCGACCGTGATGCCGCGCTTGTCATGGGCGATGCCGGCCTTATCGAGGCCGAGCCCCGCCACATTGGGCGCGCGCCCCGCCGCCACCAGCAGATGGCTGCCGGTGACGTGGCCGCCATCTTCAAGCTCGGCGCGGATGCGCTCTTTATCCCGCGCGATCCGGGCGATGCGGACCCCGCTTCTGATGGCGACGCCCTCCGCTTCGAGCCGCTGCAGCACGATGGCGGCGGCTTCCGGGTCGGCGACCCCGAGCGGCTCGAACATTTCCAGCACGGTGACTTCAGCGCCGAGACGCCGGAAGGCCTGGGCCATTTCCATGCCGATCGGCCCGCCGCCGATGATGATGAGATGATCGGGCCGCTCGGCCAGATCAAACAGGGTCTCATTGGTCAGATAGGGCACATCCTCAAGCCCCGGCACGGGCGGCACGGCGGGGGAGGAACCGGTGGCGATGACAAAACGGCGCGCCCTGATGCGATAATCGCCGGCCCGCAGCTCATCGGGGCCGGTGAAGCGGCCCTCGGCCTCGATGACCCGCACGCCGAGCCCGGTGAAGCGCTCGACCGAATCATGGGGCGCAATGGCGCCGATCACCTCGCGCACATGGCGCCTGACGGCGGCAAAATCGATTTCGGGCTCGGCGGCGGCGATACCGAATGCTTCCGAGCTGCGGACATGATGGGCCCGGGCAGCGGCGGCGATGAGGGCCTTGGAGGGCACACAGCCGGTATTCAGGCAATCGCCCCCCATCTCGCCTTTTTCCACCAGCACCACCTCGACCCCGAAGCCGGCGGCGGCGGCGGCCACCGAAAGGCCGCCGGAACCGGCGCCGATGACACAGATATCCGGGGTCAGCAACCCGCTCATAGCATGTCCTTTCCCTTGGAGGCGCGGCGCCATTTCTTGATGGCGACCGGCATCAGGGCGATGAAGCCCAAGGCGGCGAGGGCCGCCAGCATTTCCGGGGTGATCAGCGCGCCGGTATCGAGCCGTAGCTGGCAGACCTCGCCCGTGCCGGCGCCGGCCTGCTGGCGCTGCAGGCAATCGGCGAAGATCTGCTGTTGCCGGGTGATGATGCTGTCCAGCCCGGAGCCGATGACGGCAAAGGCATATGTGCCGGGAATAATGCCAATAAAAGTGGCCAGGCTGTATTGGCCCAGTTTCATGCCCAGCAGCGCCGGCGCCAGATTGGCCAGCCAGAACGGCACCACCGGCACCAGGCGCAGAAACAGCAGATAATGCAGGGCGTCCTCCTGAAACCCGGCCCGCAGCCGGTCGAGCCAGGCGCCGGCCCGCGCCGCCAGGCTTTCGCCAAAGGCGGTCCTGGCGATCAGGAACACCGCCACCGCGCCCAGTGTGGCGGCGATGACGGTAATGGTGCCGGCAAGCGCCCAGCCGAACAGAAAACCGCCGGTGATGGTCAGCAGCGCCCCGCCCGGCAGGGAAAGGGCGACCACCGCCACATAAACCAGCATATAAACCAGGAGCGCCGTCACATAGCGCCCGGCGACGAAGGCCATCAGCGCATCGCGCTCGGCGGCGATAAATTCCAGGGTCAGATAGCGGTGCCAGCCCTGCCAGACCACGAGCGCCAGCACGGCGGCCAGAACCACCAGCGGGAGCCAGCGTCTCCAGGCCGGGGCCGTTGCGGGTAAAGCACTATCAGTCATGTTCACGCTCCTTCGCGCGTGAAAACCCATTAAACGCGCAAAACCCATCAAATTATGCATTGCCACCGGGCCTGTTCGGCGCCGGTTCAGCGTCGGTTCACCGATCAAATCGGTCAGTGCGCCCCGGCCGGACCGCCTGAAATTGACATTGCGGCGGGGCAGCGTGTCAGCTAGGGTCAGGACTCATTAATTTCATCGAATTCTGTTTAACATAAACTGCCCAGCAGCAAGGAAAATGGGCTTGGACAGGTCACTCCTATTCAAAGCCGGTTTTTCGCCGCTGATGGGCTGTTTATGCTAAACCGTTTTCGGCGCGGCATATTTGCTTCTGAATGTGTTGCAAGACTTTGAAAATAATCATATTTCCTGCAGTCTTGCGCCTGTTCAGCAACAAAATTTGCCGGCGCAGAATGGACGAAATTAATGTGTCCTGACCCTAAGCATGCCTACCGCCAAGAACAAGTAAATCCGTGTCACGAAGGCGTGAGAGTTCAGCGGCGCGAGGGTGCGGCGAGGCAACCTGCCACCACTGCGGTAAAATCGGCCGGCAAGACCGCCGCGGCGCATTGACTTGACCGCGGGAGTTGCGTATAAGCCCGTCAAAACCCGGCGCTGCAGCCGGGGTGTTTTTTTCTGTCTGAATTATGCCCATCGGCCGAGGCGCTTCGCTGCCCACGGTGCCGGCGTCAGTTCAGCGAGTGAGGGAGTAAGATCCTTGAAACGCACATATCAGCCGAGTGTTCTCGTTCGCAAGCGCCGTCACGGCTTCCGTGCGCGCAAAGCCACCAAAGGCGGTCAGATTGTTCTGGCGCGCCGCCGGTCAAAAGGACGCAAGCGTCTTTCGGCATAACGTCCGGCAGCCGCCGGACAGCGCGATGGAACGGCTCAAAAAAAGAAGCGATTTTCTGCGCACGGCCAGAGGCTATAAGCGCGCCATGCCGGGGCTTGTGCTGCAGACGCGCGCGCATCGCGCCGAGGACGGCGAAGCGCGTCCGGCTCGTATCGGCTACACCGCATCGCGGCGGGTCGGCGGGGCGGTCCAGCGCAATCGCGCACGCCGGCGCCTGCGCGAAGCGGTGCGCAAAGTGCTGGTGGGACGGGCGAGGCCGGGGCATGACTATGTGCTCATCGCCCGACCGGGCACCCTGACCCGCAAATGGGACGATCTGTTGCGGGACCTGGAAAAGGCGGCCGAAGACATTCATCGCGCAAAACCGCGCCGGAATAGCAAGCATACAAATATTCATACATTCGAGCGGGGCCTTGACTGATCATGGGCGACAATAAGAATTTTCTCCTGGCCATCGCATTGTCGATGATTGTTCTGGTGGGCTGGCAGTTCCTGGTCGGCATTCCCAATGTGAAGGACCAGAAGGCACGCCAGCAAAAGACCGCCCAGCAGAGCCAGAACGTCACGCCTGGCGCCGGGCAGAACGCCCCCGCCACCGGCCCGCAGGCCCCGACCATGGGCCCGCAGACCCCGCAGGCCAAGACCGGCGCCCCCAGCCCCTCGGCCCCGGCCAAGGCGGCTGAAGGCACGATGAGCCGGGAACAGGCGCTGAAGGCCAGCCCCCGGGTCACCATCAAAACCCCGACCCTGAACGGCTCCATCGCCCTGACCGGCGCGCGCATCGACGATCTGCACCTGATCGGCTATCACGAAACGGTTAAGAAGAGCAGCCCGGCCATCACCCTGCTGTCGCCGTCGGGCGGACCGAAAGCCTATTATATCGAGCACGGATGGACCGCCCAGCCGGGCGCCGATATCAAGCTGCCGGCCGCGGACACCGTGTGGAGCACTGAGGGCGGCGCCGCGCTGACCCCGTCCACCCCGGTGACCGTGAGCTGGAACAATGGCCAGGGGCTGACTTTCCGGCGCACCTTCTCGATCGATGACGGCTATATGTTCAAAGTGCGCCAGGAAGTGGAGAATGCGGGCGACAAGGATGTGGTGCTGTTTCCCTATGCGCTGATCTCGCGCCACGGCAAGCCCGAGACCAAGTCGTTCTACATTCTGCATGAAGGCCTGATCGGCTATCTGGGCGAGAGCGGGCTGGAAGAGATTTCCTATGACGACATCAAGGACGATGTGTCCAAATCGATCCAGGCCACCGGCGGCTGGGTCGGCATTACCGACAAATACTGGGCCAGCGCCATCATCCCGGACCAGGCCAGCCCCTATAAGGCGCGGTTCAGCGAAAACGCAACGGTGCCGGCCGATATCTTCCAGGCCGATTATCTGCTCGGCGCGGTGACCATCCCGGCCGGGGGCAAGGCCGACGTGAGCAGCCACGCCTTTGCCGGCGCCAAGAAAGTGTCCTTCGTCGACGGCTATCAGGAAAAGCTGAAAATCCAGAATTTCGAATTGCTGATCGACTGGGGCTGGTTCCACTTCATCACCAAGCCGCTGTTCTTCGCGCTGGAATATTTCTACAAGCTGCTGGGCAATTTCGGGGTGGCGATCCTGGTGGTCACCGTGATCATCAAGCTGATCTTCTTCCCGCTCGCCAACAAGTCCTATGTGTCGATGAGCAAGATGAAAAAGCTGCAGCCGGAAATCAACAAGCTCAAGGAGCGCTATAAGGACGACAAGGTCAAGCAGCAGCAGGCGCAGATGGAACTGTTCAAGAAGGAAAAGGTCAACCCGATGTCGGGCTGCCTGCCAATGGTGATCCAGATTCCGGTGTTCTTCGCCCTGTATAAGGTGCTGTTCGTTACCATCGAGATGCGTCATGCGCCGTTTTTCGGCTGGATTCAGGATCTGGCGGCACCAGACCCGACCAATCTGTTCAATCTGTTCGGGCTGATCCCCTGGGACCCGCCGCAAATGCTGACCCTCGGCATCTGGCCGCTGATCATGGGCATTACCATGTTCGTGCAGATGAAGCTGAACCCGGCGCCGGCCGATGCGATGCAGCAGAAAATCTTCACCTGGATGCCGATTGTGTTCACCTTCATGCTGGCCTCCTTCCCGGCCGGACTGGTGATTTACTGGGCCTGGAACAATGTGCTCTCGACCCTGCAGCAGGGCACGATCATGAAGCGCCAGGGGGTGAAGATCGAACTGTGGGATAATCTGGTCGGGATGTTCAACAGCAAGAAAACCGCCAAGGGCAAGGATTGACGATGCGCCCTTTGCGCATCGGGAACCAGAATGCAAAGCGATGACCATGCCGGACCGGCTGACCCGCCGAACGAGCCTGATGAGGCCGAGCGGATCGAGGCCGAGCGGATCGAGGCCGGGCGCAAGCTGTTCGCCGGCCCGTGCGACTTCATTCTCAGCGCGGTCCGCCTCAGCGCCCTGCCCGGGGGCGAGGCGCCGGAAGTGGCGTTTGCCGGGCGCTCCAATGTGGGCAAATCCAGCCTGATCAACGCCCTGACCGGGCGCAAGACCCTGGCCCGCACCTCCAACACGCCGGGCCGCACAAGGGAACTGAATGTGTTCGATCTCGGCGGCGCCGTCACCCTGATCGACATGCCCGGCTATGGCTATGCCCGCGCCAGCAAGAAGCTTATCGCCGGCTGGACCGGACTGGTGCGCGACTATTTACGCGGCCGCGCCCGGCTGCGGCGGGTGTTTCTGCTGATCGATGCGCGCCACGGCATCAAGGCCAATGATCTGGAGGTGATCGAACTGATGGACCAGAGCGCGGTGTCCTATCAGGCGGTGCTGACCAAGATCGACAAGATCAAGGCCTCTGAGCGCGAGAAGGTGCTCAGCGATACCGCCGCGAAACTGTCCCGGCACCCGGCGGCGCATCCGGTGATCCTGACAAGCTCCGCCCGCAAGGGCGAGGGGGTTGCGGAGCTGCGAGCCGAAATTGCATCATTGGCCCTGGAGCGGCATTGAGCCGGCCAGTGATAAGTTGTATGAGTTTGTTGTATTTCGTGAATATTGGCGATCCTGAAACCCATGACGGATAAATCCGACAAGAAATTTTCGTCCGATCCCATCAAGGTCGATCCGGCCCTGCATGAACGGGCGCGGCTGCTGTCCGAGGCCCTGCCCTATCTGCAGCATTACGACAGCAAGACCGTAGTGATCAAATATGGCGGCCACGCCATGGGCGATGAGCGTTTGGCGCGGCTGTTCGCGCGCGACGTGGTGCTGCTGAAACAGGTCGGCATCAATCCGGTGATTGTGCATGGGGGCGGGCCGCAGATCGGCAAAATGCTGGCCAGGCTCAATATCAAGAGCGAGTTTGCCGGCGGGCTCAGGGTCACCGACGCCCAGACCATCGATGTGGTGGAAATGGTGCTGTCCGGCTCGATCAACAAGCAGATCGTCACCAATATCGGCCGGCATGGCGGCCATGCCATCGGCATATCGGGCAAGGATGACAGCCTGATGATCGCGCGCAAATCCGAGCGCAAGACCGTCTCCGACCCGGATTCCAATCTGGAACGGGTGGTGGATCTGGGCTTTGTCGGCGAGCCGGAACAGGTCAATCCGCAAATCATCAATGTGGTGATCAACAGCAATCTGATACCGGTGATCGCGCCGATCGGCATTTCGCGCAGCGGCGAGACTTTCAACATCAATGCCGACACCTTTGCCGGTGCGCTGGCGGCCTCGCTGGGGGCCAAGCGCCTCTTGCTGATGACCGATGTGCGCGGGGTGCTGGACGATGCCGGCGAGTTGATCGGCGAGCTTTCGGTTGAAGAGGCCCGTACGCTGGTGCGCGAGCAGGTGGTGTCCGGCGGCATGATCCCGAAGCTCGAAACCTGCATTCAGGCGGTCGAAGGCGGCGTCGAGGCGGTGGTAATCAATGACGGGCGCGTACCGCACGCCCTGCTTTTGGAGTTATATACGGAACATGGTGCAGGCACTCTCATTTCCTAGAATGCGTCCATGGCTGGCGGGCGTGCTGGTGCTGACCGGCCTGGCGGCGGCCGCGCCGGCCCGGGCCGGATATAGCCTCTGCAACGAAACCAGCTATGTGCTGGAGGCGGCGGTGGGCCAGACCACGGATAACGGCATCACCACCCAGGGCTGGCTGCAGGTGCTGCCCGGCGCCTGCCGCACGGTAATCAAGGACAAGCTCGACCGCTCGCCGCTCTATCTTTATGCGCGCACCCCCAAACTCTATGACCAGGTGCTGAAGCGGTTTTCCGGCGGCAAGCGGCTATGCGTCAGCACCGGGGATTTCACCATCACCCGGGCGTCCACCTGCACGGACCCGGCGCATTCTTACGAGAATTTCATTGAAATCACCCCCCGCAAGGATGACTGGCAAACCTCGCTGACCGAGGAGGAAGGCTACAAGAATGACGGGGCGGCGCTGGCCGGAATCCAGCGTCTGCTGGGAATGGCCGGATATGATGTGGGGGCGATCGACGGGGTGGCCGGCGCCATGACCAACCGGGTGCTCGAGGATTTCATGGCCAAGGCCGGGCTGGAGGACGCCGCCCCGACCTCGCCGGAGGTGGTGCGGGCGCTGATCGCGGTGGTGCGCAAGCGCCAAACCAAATCCGGCCTGCAGGTCTGCAACGAAACCCGCCATCTGGTGTGGACCACGATCGGGCTGCATCAGGGCGAAAACATCGTCACCCGTGGCTGGTACCGGGTGCTG
>PKTQ01000194.1 GCA_002869085.1 Hyphomicrobiales bacterium
ATCGGCCTTGGCCTTGGCGGCTGCGGCTTCCTCATCGGCCTTGGCCTTGGCGGCTGCGGCTTCCTCATCGGCCTTGGCCTTGGCCTTGGCTTCCTTTTCCGCTTTGCCCTCACCCTTCTCCGCCCAGCCATTCTTGACGGCCACATCAGCCAGATCCCCGGTGAGCTCATCACCTTTGTTGAACAGGCGCGGGTGGCATTCGCCATCCGGAACGCCGCGAAACGGCTTTTTCACAATAATCGCCACGGTGAATTCCTTTCATGAAAAAGGGGCAGCCGCGACCGGCCGCCCCTGCAACGCTCAAGCAGTTGGCCCAGACCTAAATCTGATCCGCCTGCGGATTGTCGGTGCCGCGCAACAGAGCCACAGCCGCCATCGGCGTGGCCGTGCCATGGGTGCCGGAGAAATCGGGCACCAGTTGCAGATAGCGTTTCGAGCCGCGATAGCCAAAGCGATAGACCGCCGCGGCGGCGTGAGCCGCAACCAGCGACTTGACAATGCCGCCGGTCGCCACCGATGCGCCCAACACATCGGCATCGGCGACAGCGGTATAGGTGCTGTCATCATCGGATTCGGTGAGCTTGTATTCGATCTTATTGGTGGCGTCGAAGGTGATACCACCCGCGCCGATTTCGAGAACGAATTCGGCGCCGTCATAACCTTTCAGATCGATTGTCACCGCCGTGGGATCAGCGTCAAGGGCCGCCGCCGCGATGGCAACGACAGCCTTCATATTTGAATGAAAGTCTTTCATTTTCACGTCCTTTTCAGAAACTCAGAGACGGCGGCGAACTGGAGGCCACCGGGCCAGAGTTGAATGGTTAAGGTGAAACGGCGGCGGAACACCGCCGCCGCAATAGTGTCAGCCCGTCAGGTCGCGCACTTCAACAGCTTGATGGCCTCGAAGTTCTGGACCCCGCCGCCGACCTGCTTGGTGGTGTAGAAGTGGACATAGGGCTTGTTGGTGAAAGGATCGCGCAACACCCTGGCACCCATCCGGTCGACAATCAGATAACCGCGATTGTAATTGCCAAACGCCATCGGGATGGCATTGGCGCCGAGCGCGGGCATATTGTCATCAGTCACCGCCGGCTTGCCGAGAATGGTCGCAGGCATATCGACACCGGTCGGCGGCGCCCACAGATAATTGCCCTGGCCATCCTTGAACTTGCGCACCGTACCCATCACGGCATCGGAGATCAGGAAGCTGGCCCCGTTGCGATACCCGGCTTTCAGCGCATAATAAAGATCGATAATCGCATCGGCCGGATTGGAGCTGGCAAAACCAGCGGCACCGCCCGTGGCGATAAAGCCCAGCTTGCCCCAGGCATAGGCCGAATCGGCGACTGTGTCATAGCCGCCGATCATGCCGCGCGGCTTGCTCACACCGTCGCCGGTGATAAAAGCTGCACCTTCCTGCTCGGCAAACTCGATGGCAACTTCATCACCGAGCCACTGCTCAATGTTGAAGCTGGGATCATCCAGCGCGCGCTGGGTGACAGCCGGATTCGCATAGATTTCCATGGCCTGGAAGATCAGTTCACGCAAAACCGCCGTGTCGGTTTCAGGGCGGCTTTCGCGCTCACCAACCCAACCCGAGCCGGTGCCACCCATGTTGACCAGCTTCCTATATTCATGGCTGGAAATGGTGATAACCCGCGAAAGTCCGCGCATCGCCGAGACGGTGCCGAGAACGCGGGTGATTTCGCTGTCCATTTCCGGCGTCACGAGATAGCCGCCATCCGGATTGGAATCGGTGGTCAACGCCGCTTTGACAGCAAGATCGCCAAGGTCAGCCACTCCGGCACGGTCACCGCGGCGAAACCAGGAATTGAACGCCTTGTTATATTCCGCCACAGCGGCGTTGACGGGCTCGCCGGCGCCGCCGCCCAGCCGAAGCGCGGCCAGCGAAGCATTCACCTCATCGAGCGACTTTTGCAGATTGGTGATTTCGGCATTGATGCGGTCCACCTTTTCGGTCTGCACCACATCGGCGAATTTGGCGTCGATGCCTTTCAGTTCCGCTTCACGCTCGGCCTTGAATTCCTCGAAGGTTTTCTGCAGCTCGGCGAGAATTTTTTCCGCCGTGCCGGCATCGGCCCGCACACCGTAAAGCCCGCGCGCGCGAGCATTGAGCGGGGTCATCATCGCCGTGGCCGTGATCACATCCATGTGGAACGGAACCCGGCCGAGTTCGGCCGTCAGGTCGAAAGCCCAGGCATCAGCAATGCCAAAGCCGGCAAGCGCCAGCACCGCAAACGCGATGGCTGCTGTGAGAAAGTATTTCATAGTTTCACCTCAGTTTTTGAGAGTTTCGATCAGCCGCTGAACATCAGCGACACTCACACCTGCATCGCGCTCGGTGGTGGGGCTTGCATCGCGCCGGGCCCCTACGCCCATTTCCTGCATCATGCGGGAACGGTCATTTCTTGAAAAACCAGCCCGAGCCAAAGCGGCTTCGGTCTGGCGGCGGGCCATAAGGCCCTGATTTTCTGCTTTGGCATCCGCCTCGATGGCTTCGATGCCCTCATCGACGATATCGGCAAACCCGTGCTTGACGGCTTCACCTGGCCCCATGAAGGTTTCAGCGTCCATCAGATCTTCGATATCCTTGCGGGCCTGGCCGGTGCGCGCCTCGTAAATGTCGGCAATCGCGCTGTCGAACTGATCAAACAATCCTGCAGCCTCGCGCATATCATGGCGGTTTCCGACCACCATGCCCCAGGCGTTATGCACCATCATGAAGGTGCCAAGGCCCATGCGGATTTCATCGCCGGCCATGGCGATGATCGAGGCTGCCGAGGCCGCCCAGCCTAAAACCTCGATCGTGACCTTTGCCTTGTGCTGGCGCAGCAGATTATAGATTGCAATGCCCTCGAACATATCGCCGCCGGGCGAGTTGATCAGCACCGTAACATCGCGCTCACCGATGGACCGCAGCGCGCCGGCCATGCGCTTTGCCGTGAAGCCGCCACCCGTCCACCAGTCCTCGCCGATCACATCGAGAATGCTGATTGTGGTTTCATCCTCACTTGCCGCCAGCATCGGAGTGTCGGCCCATTTGGTCAGCACATCGCTGGGCGCATCCCATTGGTAGTTTTGCGGGCGCGGAAAAGTTTTTGCTTCAGGCAGATGGCGCAGGCTCATCGCTTGTCTCTCCTGTGTTGTCTGGCTGCGCCCCGGCTGTGTTCGGCGGATCGTAATACTCACCGCCACGGCCATCCGGACGCGGATTTTGATCTTCGAGGGCGCGGACTTCATCCGGGCTGAGAACGCCCCATGTCAGCATGGCCACGTAATATGCCTGGCGAGATTTGATATCGCCGCGCACCAGAGCCTTGCGGTTGAACCTGGTATAAATCCCCTTGTCGGACTCGCTCACCAGATCCCGGTCAGCGCTTTCTTCCCAGGTGGTCAGATGATCTTCGAGCGTATAAGTGACAAAGCCGATTGACTGCTGCTCAATGCCGCTGCCCCAGCTGGTGGTTTTCTCGGTATCGCCGAGCATGTGAGGAGGAACCCCGAAGAACATCGCGATATCTGCCCGCGTGAATTTGCGGCTTTCAATCCACTGTGCGTCCTCTGCGGTCATGGACAGCTTTGCTATGTCCATGCCCTCTTCAAGGATCAGCGATTTGCCCTCGCTATCACCACCGGAACGGAATGCTTCAAGGGAAGCGCGCAGAAATTCCTGGCCTTCCTTGCCAAGGTGCTTTGGATGTTTCAGCACCGAAGAAGGACGCAATCCGTTTTTGAAGGTCGAGGCCCCGTGCTGTTCCATAGCGAGCGATAGGCCGACAGTTTCACGGGCATATTCCAGCACCGACACACCATGAACCCCGTCGAGCGACAACCCGACCAGATGCATGACCTCAGCCTGCTTGAGAATGGTTACACCGCCATCTTTGCGCCTGTACTCATAGACCAATGAAAAATCATCAGCTTGTTTGCAGGTCACCCGATCTGGGTGAAGCGGAATGATTTCCTGCACCATGCCGCGCGAGCGGCTGATCATTGCATAGGCAGTGCCCCGCAACAGCAAATGCGCCTGCATCATGCGCTTGAACTGCGATGGCGTTTGCCAACGGTTTGGGCGCTTTCGCAAAATCCGCCATAGCGGATGGTCTGATGCTTCCTCGCGAGTTTTATCATCGATGCGGCGCATCACCGACAAAGGCAGATTCGCCACCGCGCCAGCAATGATCCGGATACAGGCATAAACCGCCGCCACCCGCATGGCGGAATCCGCCGTTACTGATGGGCCGGCAATTGATTGAACCGCATTGGCAATGGCTTTCGAAAGATCGTCGGACGTGGCGATAATCTTGCCGCCGCCGGCATCCTGCACCGCGGCGCGCGGGGATGCGCCCCCGGCAGCCATGCGGCCACCCAGCCATTGAAGAAAGCCCATGTTTTTGTCCTTAAAGGATCAGCGCGCCGCGCCCTTGATAAACGGTGGGTCCGGACGCCACCGGGTTGCGGCTCATTAGTGAAAACGCATTGAACAGCGCAATCAGCGGGTCAATCTTGGCCGATCCGCTGACCTGCTTTGTGATCAGAATAGCCGACCCGCGCCGCTCGGCCCGGGCATTGCCCACGCACCAGGTCATAAGGTCGGAGCCGTCATGCCACAATGTGCCGCTTTTCAGTTTGCGTTCGGCGCCCTGAATATTGCCAGAGAGGCGATAGCCCTGCGGCACGGCCACCATCAGATCGTCCGGAATGCCCCGGCCCGACATTTCGTCGACGATCACCGCCACGCCGACCGGATCAAGACCGATAGCCGCATCCTCCGGGAACAGGCCCGCCTGATAAACCGTCTCGATCATCTCCCCAAGTTCCTCGATATCCTGGGTCGAATAATCGCATATCGTCATCTGGCCGGTATCCGCCAAATCCTGCAGCCGTCCTGCAATTTCTTTCCGGCGCTCCAGCACATCAGGATGCGCCCAGGCATATTGCCAGCACAGCCAGTCTTTCGTTACCTTGTCCCGCCCGATCAGTGACAGACCGAGCAGATCGTCGAGCCCGCCGCCGTCGATGCCGGCCGTAATGACCTCGCAGCGCTCAATCAGCGTTTCAATGCTCAACCCTTCCGGATCAGCAGCATCAGGCCAGTATGGCGCGCCGGCCCAGCCATCGGTTGTCAGCGCTACGCCGATCTGAATGTTCAGATGCTGGCTGGCCCAGATCGACAGAGCCTCGACACCAGTTGCCTGCGCTTCTCGGAATTTTGTAACCAGGCGGGGCAAGGCGATCGACCTGTCCAGATTTGGCAGTACCATTCTCCAATTCTCTGGATCTTCCCAGGGGCGCTCCTTTGCGGACTGGAAGTCCATGGGAAACTCATACAGCATCGGCAGCGTGTCGGTGCCAAGAACTTTTCCGTCACGGATCTGGCGGGCAAGGCGCAGATCATCGGCAAACACACCAGCCGGAGGGCTGTCTGACTGCGTCGTGATAATGATCACAAAGCCTTCCTCGTTCGGAAGCACACCGCCATCGATCTGCGTCATGACCTTGCGGGCATATGAAATTTTACCGAGCTCGTGTTCCTCGTCGATCAGCACCCCGACCGGCTTTGAACCGACAAGCACCTTGTTATCAAATGACCTGATTTTCAGTTCCGCGCCGTTCGCCCGATCCTTAATCGTCTTGACATGATCCCGACACTGAAATTTCTTTGACAGCCATGGATCAGCCTCGATAATTCCGCTGGCCTGATCATAAGCCAATTCTGCAACGGCCTGAGTTGGCCCTATCAGCAGAAATTCGGCATTTGGCCGCCTGTTCCGCAACAGCGCCGTGACCATGATCGCCGCACCATTGGTGGTCTTTGAATTTTTCTTCGGGACAAGCTGGAAAAACTTCCGAACCGTCCTGTCGATAATGACGCTCCGATCATCCGACATGACCACAGTGCCAAAAACGACCCGAACAAAACTGCGAGCCCAATCTCCCCCGACCTCGCCAAAAGTCGGTTTTCCAGGAACATCCGGCAATCGCAGCCTGTCAAATACCTCAACCGCGAGACGGGCCTCAACTTCATCGATCGGCAAGTCCGGAGGCAAAGGCGGCCGACCCGCTTTCAGCAAGTCAAACCAGTTCGGGCACGACAAGTCCAGCGCTTCCATATCAGTTCACCACATCGCGCGGCGGCACCAACCCTTCCCAGCCAGACACCGGCTGCTCAGTATCGCGGCGCAGCTGCTCTTTTTTCCCCACTTGCTGTTTCTCGGTTTCAACCTTGCGCTTGAAAGTCTCCGGCATAAGATTGGACATAATCCGCGCGAACTCTTTCAGCGCCGCCACATTGCCGGCTTCGCACTGATTCCAAAGCAACACCAGATGCCTGGCGTTGACCATGTCCGCCGCAGTGTCCCGGGTCTTAAGAATAGAAAAATAATGCTTCCGCAGCGTGGGAACTGTGATGTTCATCGCGGCCGCAATCCTTTGATTGCTCCAGCCCTGCGCCAGTAACAGCATGACTTTATTAGCGTTTTCTGGACTTGCTATATGTTCCGGGCGCCCCCGTCGCCCATGGCCTGCCGGGATAAGCACCCCGAACAGGTCATAATTCTCGCCTGAAATTTCTGTCATAGAAAAAAAACCTACGAATGAGAGGGGGGCAGGTGTTTCGGGAAAGGGCTGTAGAGATTTGACTACCCCCCCAGCACACGCTGCCGGGCTGCTGTTGCTGTTTTCCTGTTGTGGCACGGGTAACAAAGAACCTGGATATTCCTGCGGCTCAGCCTGTCGCCACCGTCTTTGATCTCAATGATATGGTCAGCGATCAGACGAACATTCGTCGCGCCGCATTGTTCACATGTGTTCCCGCGCTCGCGCTTCACTATCGCCGCCAACCGACGCCATGCCTTTGACTGATAGAAGGCATCGGCCTTTTTTGGAGGCACCTTCAACCGCCCGCTTAGCGATTTCAATCGGCTGGGAACTGACTTCAACCCCACGATATGACCCTCGCTAAGCTGCTTCAAATGGCGCCCATTACAGGCGCGGATTGCATGGCTCCGACCCCCAAAACAGAAACGCCCGGGGATCGGTTTTGATCTCCAGGCGCAATGCGTCATCATTAGTTGATTTAGCGATAATGTCGGACATTCGGGACAAAAAAGTCAAACTATTTTTGAGATAATTCGTAAGCCCTTGATATTCCGTTATTGTAACAGCGCCGCGCTGTCTTTTCCGAACACCGAAACCGCTGTGCGATTCTCCACCATGAGACCCCATAGGCCCGGAGCGTGATCACCAGATACTCCCGCTTGCCGCCGCGCATATTCTTCAACCTGGTGAGCAGCGCCAGCGCCGGCAACATATCGTCAACGTCATGGGCGCTCGCCTCAAACCGTATCCTGGCCGGCGCGGCGGCATATGCATCCCGTGCGGCTTGCACGATCTCCGGCCAGCCAGATCCCCGCCCCGCGACCATGGCCAGTTCCCGGTCCGGCTGCGCCGCCAATGTGAGAATTGCCCGGCGGATGCGTTCGGCGATATTGGCCTTAGCCGATTGTTCCGCCGCAGCCCGATCAGCGCTGGCCCGGCGGTATTGCCTGACCTGATCAGCTGGAACGATATCCCAATGCTCGCTCATTCCGCCGCCTCCTGGTCCTGGTGCTGATCACTGTCCTGCCCGCCGTCATGCCCATGCCCTGGCGGCCATTCGCTCGGGAATGTCCACCCGTCGAATTTCTTGCCGCCGACCTCGCCGCCCGCCTCGATGGTCTGCATCACCGCCACCGACTTTCCGCGCTGGATTTTGTATTCCCTCCATGCCTCCCATTGCGGGGTGCCTGGGCGGAGTGTCACCGAACGGTTGGCGATCTCGGCCCGCGCCGCCGCAGGATCGTCGGCAAACGACGCCCAGCGCTTTTCGGCGAGCCAGCGCCAGACATGGGTGACGCCCAGCCCTGGCCGCTGTCGAAGGAACTCGGCATATCGCGGCAGCGCCGCATAGGCCGCCTCCATTTCGGAGCGTTTGATCTTGTACCACTCCGACCGGGCTTTCTTTTTGCTGTGATTGGCCGTCTCAGGATATTCTTTCCAGAACAATTCGAACAAATCATCGTCCGAATGCCGAACAGGCTTCGGACAAGAGTTTGTTATTGTCTGTGTATTTTCTTGTATTATATGTGTGCCAAGCTTTGGCACTTGAAGTGGTCGTGGTTGGCACGGGGGGGTGTCACTGGTGTCACGTGACAAACCCGCTTCACCAGGTGCCAATTTGGCACATGGAGACCCATCATCCTCGTAACCGACCATATCTTCATCTGCGGATTTTTCGCCGGTTTCTGACACCACAACCCGCTCATGCGGGAAACCATTCCGGTCCACGACAACGTCCGGAAATTCATGATCGTCAACTGCAAGTAAAATCAGATTTGAACATCTCCGACCGTCCGCCCCGCGGCGGTAGTATCGCGCCAGTAAGCCCATCCGCTCAAGATCCTGAACGCAGCGGATAATTGTCCGGCGGCTCTGGTTGGTTTCAACGCTGAGGGTTTTCTGCGACACCCAAGCGTGGTTCTTATCGTCGGCATAGGTGGCATAGGTGAGCAGCACCGCCTTGCGCCCAACCGTTCTTGTATCCTGCTTTCTCGCCCAGGATGATGCGTGATCGCTCATAACCCCTCCACATCAAAAACCAGAGTTAAGACCCGATACCCTCTTTCATTCGAAACTTTGACAAAGCCGTCACTTATCAGCGCCTTAAGGTGTTTCCTCACCGTTCTAACCGAATAGCCGTAAAGACCCGCAATCTCATCATCAGATGCCAAGCATCGGTTGTCATCAAAGGCCAAAAATGCGATCGATGTAAACACGGCTTTGCGTGTCGACTGCCCAACCATGACCTGCATGGCCTTTCGATATAAATCTCCGCTCATGCCGCCTCTCCTTTTTCCGCAAAGGCCGCCGCATAAACATCCGCAACATTTGCCTTGAGCGCCTTGGATGCGCGCCAGATCCCTTCCTCAAGTTCGGCGGCCAAGCTTCGATATTCATCCTTGAGATAAATCGCATCGAAGGCGCAAATCAGCTCATGCAGAAGGCCCTGGGCCTCCTCCAGTTCGGTAGCTATGTCAAATAGGGATTTCGGGTGTGGCTTGGTCATGGTAGACCTCCTACGGTTGGTTGCGCAAACCAGCCGCCAGAGAGACCAATCCCTGGTGGCCGGACGAACAAGATTGGTCTTACCGCCCGTAGGAACGGCGAGCCCGAGGGCTCTCCTGAACGCCCGACCATAAAAAGGAAACCGCGCTTTCTGGGCGCGGTTCGAGCGCCTACGGACAGAAGGGAGACCAATCCCCGCACGCCCTTTTTCGACGTGCTGGTCAGCTTTGAACCGCTGACTTGTCCCTAATTTGCGCTGATTTGCCGCTATTGTCAATTTTGGGCTAGACTCTGCAACCTTCCAGTGCATGATTTCGCCATAAGAAAATATTTTCTGGAGGGTGTCCCCATGAAGATTGTCAGCCTTTTTTTTGCAATCGCTGCCGCTTTGTGCTTGGCACCTCAGGCTCGCGCCACCGACAATCCAAAAGCCTGCGCCGCTATCAAGAAAGACGCGGACCGCCTGGAATGCTTTGACCTCATTTTCAAAAAAACCATCATCTCCAGCCCTGCGAACGACACTAAATACAAAGGCAATGGAAGTTGGGATGTTTACATAGAAAAGTCTAAGATTGACGACACTGAAAACGTGCGCCTGCGCCTCAGATCGGACAAAAAACACCAAACCCGTTTCAGACGTGAAGAATTTATCGAGCTGAACATTCTTTGCCGGGAAAACAAAACCGACATGTATGTCAACTTTGGAAGCTCCTTCATGTCCGACACACTTGGAGCGGGAAAAGTCACCTACCGAATTGACGCCAGAAAAGCCAGGAAACGACAGTTCACAGGCTCGACTGATCATTCCTCCCTGGGTCTTTGGGGTGGCGGCAATGCTATTCCATTCGTCAAGCAGCTTTTCGGCGCCAGGAAGCTTCTGATCCGCGCCGTGCCTTATTCCGAAAATGCCATCACGGCAGATTTTTCCATTACCGGAATTGAAAACGCCATCAAGCCGCTGCGCAAAGCCTGCCACTGGTAAGCCGTTCATCCCCTCGCCTCCTTTCCGTCCGCCTCGATCGGCCAATGTGCCGGGCGGCGCACAATCAGCCACGGCCCCGTCCTGGCGTGATTGCCGATCTCCAGCACTCCGCGCCGGTGCAGGCTAAAAGCGATGCGCCATGCCTCCTGCTGTGACAACTCGCAGTCCCGCGCGAGCTTGCCCATGTCGACCGCAACGGCGCGGTCAAACTTGGCCTGACAGGCCAGCGCCAGCGCCACCATGCGCCGCTGCGGCCCGCCCCATCTCTGCTCAAAAACAGCATGAACCGTGGTTTTGTGCATGTTCATTCCCCCTCGACAGATTCTTGCCGCGCCAGCTCGTCGAAGCGGCGCAATCCGTGCATGATGCTGGTATGACACCGGCCGCCCATGGCCCTGCCGATTTCGGGAAGCGACAGATGCGGGCAATTGTGGCGGATCAGCGCCGCGGCATGCCACCGCGCCGCGACCAGCGACTTGAACCGCCTCTGCCCGATGATTTCATGCGCGTGGCAATGCCAGGCCCGCGCCGTGGCTTTGATGATCCATTCCGGCTCCAGCGGCGGATATCCCCCCGCCGCATCCCGGTAAAAATAAACCTCCGGTGTGCCGGGCGGCACCGGCCCACCCACGCTAAGCAAAATCCGGCACTCGAGGCGCAGAATATCGCGGCCCTTTAACCCAGGATTCGGTGGCCAGGCCGAACGTATCCGGGTTTGCGCCTGGTACAGACCGATCATTCCGCCACCTCACAAGGCGCTTGCCCGCCGCCACAAAAACCGTAAAAACCCGGACAAAAAAGTCCGAAATAATTGTTGACAGCCGGACAATATTGTCCGATAATACAGACATTAAAGAGACACCGAGGAAAGCCGAAATGACCCGCGAACAGCTTATCAAGACCCTGAAAAAAGAAGCCCGGAAGGCTGGCGTTCGCTTCGAAATCGACACCAAAAAGGGCAAGGGCAGCCACTACCGGGTCAAATACGGCAACCGGGTTTCGACAATCCAAAGCGGTGAACTCAGCCCCCTTCACGTCAAGACAATTCGCCGCCAGCTGGGCCTGAAATGACCCAGCCCGCCGGGGCTTTAAACAACTGAAAAGGCTAAACGGATGATGCAGTTTGAATATCGCGCAAAGCTTACCACAGACCCAGAAGGCGGCTATCTCGCCACCTTCCCCGATGTCCCCGAGGCGATCACCTCCGGCGCCACCAAAGCGCTGGCGCTTGAGTCCGCCGCCGACGCCCTGGCCGTGGCCCTGCTTGGCCGCATGGAAGACGGCGACGACCTGCCCGCCGCCTCGGCTTCGGGCCGTGGCCTTCACCCCGTGGCCGTTCCGGCGCCGGTCGCCGCCAAGCTGGCGGTCATGGCGGCGTTCAAGGCTTCGGGCTGGGCAAAGATCAAACTGGCCGAGGAACTTGGCGTGAACGAAAAGGAAGTGCGCCGCATCCTTGATGCGAGCCACAACACCCAGCTGGGCCGCTTGAACGCCGCCATGCAAGCCCTGGGCGGCCGCCTTATCGTCTCGGCCGAATGGAAGCTGGCGGGCTGAATCCGATCTCATTCCGCCGCCTCTTTTTCTGGCGTCCCTGTCGCGGGTTCCCCGCTCCCCGCCTCTTTTTGTGGCATCCCTGTCGCGGCTGCGCCGCTCCGCGCCTCTTGGACAAGCTCGACCTCGGCCAGCAGCCCGGCATCAGACGCGATCCGGTTGCGGGCAATCTCTGCATATTCCGGGTTAAGCTCGATCAGGACAGCGTCCCGGCCCATGCGGTCGGCGACCAGGGCGGTTGTTCCGGCCCCGCCGAACGGATCAAGCACCGCGCCGCCTTCCGGGCAGCCCGCCTTGATGCATCGCTCCGCAAGCTCGGGCGGGAAGGTCGCGAAATGTGCCTCTTTGAATGGCCGCGTTGCAATTTTCCATACCTCGATCGGCGCCGGTGCCGGCTCCCAATTGCGCAAATTTCGGCCATTGGCCTGCTGTTCTTCCTTCGGCATCGCGTCCCACCGGTCATTAAACCCGGCATGACGCCGCCCATGGCCCCGCTGTTTGTCAGTAACCCGAACATTGCCGCTCTTTTCTCGCTTTCCGGTCTTGCCACCAGTGTAAGATCCGCCGCGAAATCCATTGGCGTTTTCGTTTCCGGTTCGTCCTTGACGCACCGCGTCGGCGTCATAGAAATAATCACGCCCCTGCCACAGGTTTATCCGCCGCCAGAATAGCCCTGTCCTGGCCTTATCCGTTTCCTCTCCGGTGCGGCGATGCACCCATCGGTAATCAGGTTCTGGGCGCTCAAACACCCATTCCCTGCGGTCGCGATGAACCCAGCAGGTCGTTACCCCGCTCCGGCTCAACAGAAAGATTTTTTCATGCGCCGTCGCGGGCCGGTCCGTAATGCTTTCCGGCATCGGATTGGGCTTGGCCCAGATGATTTCTGAGCGCACCCACCACCCCGCCTCCTGCAGCGCTATGGCAAGGCGGTTCGGCACCATGCACAGATCCTTCGGCTTCAATGTTCCGCCGGCAACGATTCTGCCCGTATGCACATATGCCTTTTTTGCCTTGCTATCAGGAACTTGTCCGCGAGCCGGATCATAAATCGGCCCCACAGTCGAAAGCGGCTTATCGCGGAATGTCCGATCATCCCCGCCCGCCGCCTTGGCCTCGGCTGCGCTGCGCCCGTTCGGCGTGGTCGCGTAGCAATCGCCATAGTTCAGCCACAGCGTTCCGTCTGGCCGCAGCACGCGGCGGATTTCCTCGAATACCGCCACCATCACGGCCAGATGCTCGCCGAGCGTCGGCTCCAGCCCGATCTGCCCGGCGACCCCATAATCCCGCAGCCCCCAATATGGCGGCGAGGTCACGACGCAATGGATCGAATTATCCGGCAGTTCAGCCAACCTATCCATCACATCGCCGAGAAGGATTTTCACGCCCATCAGAACCGCGACCCCGCAACTCGATAGGTGTTCAGCGCCTGTTCCTGCCGGTGAAGGCTGCAAAGCCGATGGTGCGGACCCTCGCTCTTGATCTCCACCCCGCAGGTCATGCATTTGCGGATGGTGACTTGCTGGTTATCGGGCCGGACTTTCCGTCGCAACCCGGCGTTTTCGCGCGCCTCAGCAACAACAGCCTCGTCATAGGGCTTTAGCATGGCATATGTGTTGAACCTGCCGCAGCGGCCCGTTTGCCCCAGAAACCCGCCGAGAACCAGCGCCCGAACATCGTTCTGAATCTGTGCCACGGATACGTTGTATTTTTCGGCCATGCCCCGCCGCAGATCATGGCTCAGCACACCGCTTTCGCTTATTTTTTCCAGCACATCCGCCATGCGCAAATGCATATCGTCGGCGGTGCGCAGCGTCGGGCGCGATTTTATCCCGTCCGCATAGCGCCACAGCGCCCACCTGACCGTTGACGCGCTCCGACCGCCGACCCGAAGGCCGATTTCCTTGTAAGAAAGCCCCTCGCCGCGCAGCCGGTGCGCCAGGGAAATCTGATCATTTGTCCACCCCTTGGCCGTCATGACGCCCCCGAAAGCCATGGAATCAGATCAGCAAAAACGGCAAAGGCCACCCCGAAGCACATGCCCCAAAAGAACCCGCTGAACATCAGGTAAATGTATCTGGCAATGCGCCTTTTCCACACATTGGCGCGGGGTGCCGGGGCGGGGCTTTCAACGCCGATGCTCCGTCCGGCATACTTGTCCGCCATGCGATACAAATGCTTAGCGGCGGTGGCTGGCCCCCGCTGGACCGAAAGAATGCGCGCCCCGCCAATCACAAGAGCGGCGGACAACTCATAAAGCTGCTGCTTGTTTTCAGATCCTTGCGTGAAGGTTTCAACAAGCGATTTTGCGTACCAGCCAATCCGCTTTGTCTGTTCCTTTTGATCAGCGTTCATCGCAGCCCCCCGCCTCTTGGTCCTGCATCTCGGCCTTGAATTCGGCGCTGGCCGCCGCCGGGCAAAGCGCGGCTATGGCCCGCTCCGCCGCCGCCACAGTGTCGGCGATCACATCAGGGGCGGTTTCGTTCCAAGTCAAATAGGCTGAAAGCGCATGGCGCATCGTGTCCGCATTCGCCCGGCATGGCACCAGCAAGAACTGAATTCCGGCGCTGGCCAATTGCCTCGCGGCGTGGCCTGAGATTTGCGAAGGGAATATCTCGACCATTATCCCCCCTCCCCTGGTGTAGCGTTTATGTCGGGGCCGTCACCAAGTCCGCGCCGCGATTTTTCATTCAGCCAAACACCGACTTCACGGTCAAAAGCCTCTTGCTCCCGCGCCGCGATCTCCCCGGCCCCGCCGCCATATCCGCAGATATCGCGGAAATCGTCGGGGTTGAACGCGCCCTCGTCGGCCCGCACCGTTTTGTATTGAGCCATCATCAGCGCCGCCTGTTTGGCGGTGATCTTGACCCCGAGAAAGCCGGACCACATCGCCGCCACGCGGCGGTGCAGCGTCAGCCAGTCGCCGTGTTGCTCGGCCCGCTCGCCGGAGACAAGCCCGGCCGCCTCGCGGCATATCCGGTCGGCTGTGACAGCCTGAAAATCGTCGGGCGCGGCAGGATCAGCGATCATGTCATCCGGGCAGGGTTGAGGCCGGCCGGCGGCGCGGGGCTGCGCCCCCTGGCGCGCAATCTGGTGCCGGATCGTTCCAGCTGCGCCGGATACAGCATCCCATCCCCGCCCATTTCTTGACGGCGGCGGCGGCGGATCTGATTTGGGTGCCGTGTCAGGTGCTGTCGGCTGAAATCTGTAATTCCAAATCATTTCTCGCCCCCATGCGTGGCAACGAAGTCCTGAATCATGGGCAGCAAGGCCCGGGCCGATGCAACAAGCTCGGCCCTTTCGCGGTGGTCGATGCGGCCGTCCTCAAGCGCGGCGGCGAATTGGGCCATCAGGTCAGATATCTGCCGGTTGACCGTTAAGGCCGAAACCGCGTCCGGCTCCAGCCGCGCCGCCCCGCCGAACCCGGCCAGGGCGAGAACCCGATTTATGAATTCGTCGGGCAGCACCGCCGCGATGGTGAGAAACTTGGCCAGGCTCGGCCCGTTTGCCCCGGCGTGGTAGCCTTTGACGGTGGCGAAATCCAAAGCCGTCGCCGCCGCCAGCGCCTCGACGCTCCAGGGCTTTCCCCGGCCCACATGCACCCGAAGGGCGTCCGAAAACGCCTCGGCGACGAAACCACCATCCAAAGACGCCCCTTTGGCTTTTGCATTCTGGCCGCCGCAGCCGCAGTCTCGTGTCATGAAAAAGGTTCCTCGATCTCGCCCGGCTATTTGCCCGAGCCCCATTTCAGCGCTGGCAGCGTCACCGCGCCGCGCAGCCTTTCGTTTCGTGCCGCGATGCACCCGGCCCGGCCGGCGGCGCTGCGCCGCGCCGCCACCGCATCAAAGCCCAGCGCCCGCGCCTGATGCGCCCTGGCCCGGTTTTCGGGCGAGCAATTTGACGGAAGCGGGCTCATTGCGCGGCCTCGCGCAAAGCTTTCCAGTTCATCCTGGTTTTCAGCTGATCTCCGACAGTCACCTTGCCTTCGGTTGCTGTCTCAATTCGCAGCATCATTTCAGACTTGGGCTGGTTTTCCCCGGTCTCATAGCGCTGCAGCGTCCGGCCCGGATTTTTCCCGGTTATGCCGAACAATGCCGCGCATTCATCAAAGGATATTTTTTTGGCTTTGCGCCATTCGCTGAGTTCCATAACCGCACCATAGCGCATAATGCTATGTTTTAGTCAAGGGGAAATTTGCTGATATCGCTATGTTGAGGCATAGCGTAAAGCGCTACAATTTATAATCATGGCTGTTGACATCAAAAAATTCCGCAAACTTGCGAAACTCAATCAAGACCAAGTCGCCGAGCGGCTGGGACTTCACGTCACCAACTATAGCCGTCTGGAAAACGGGCATGTCGAGCTGACAATTCAGCGCCTTGAAGAACTGGCCGAAATATTCGGCACAACCACAGAAGCGATGGTTTCTGGCAAGATTGACATTGACCCACCCGAGCAACTTGAAGTCGATGAAACCCTGAAAATGCCGCCGCGCGAAAGCATGCCGCGCAACGTGCCGGTGCGCGGCACCGCCGCCGGCTCGATCACCGGCGCCATTGAGATCAGCAGCGACCCGGTGGACTATGTCCGCCGTCCTCCCGGGCTTGGCGCTTCACCTGATGTTTATGCGATCTATGTCACCGGAGATTCCATGGAGCCGGCCCACCCTCATGGCGCGTTGCGATTCGTCCACCCGGGCCGCCCGGTCAGCGTCGGCGACACGGTGATTGTGATCACCAAGGACGGCGAAAACGCGCCGCATACCGCTTACATCAAGACCATCCGCCGCCGCACAGGCAGCCACTATACCTTGTCGCAACTCAATCCCGAAGCGACGATTGAGATCCCCACCGACAAGATTATCGCCACGCACAAAGTGCTGACCATGAACGATCTGTTCGGGGTGTAAAAACTAATCACACCACCCCTTGCGGCGGCCGCCCCAATATGCCCGAGCATGGCCGGCGCGGATCATTTCATGCGCCACGTTGCGGCCATGCACCCGCACCACAGCCAGCGTCCGGCCATAGCGATCAATGCCCTGGCGCTTGATATCCAGTTCCTGCCCCTTCAACATTTTGAGCAGCGCCGCTTTGGCGGCATAGCCGCGCGACCGCTCGCTTTCACATTTGGCAAGGCGGGTTTCCGGAGCGTCGAGCCCGACAATCCTAATCCGCTCGCCATCAAGCCGGATCGTGTCGCCGTCCACCACATAGAGCGCCAGAACAATCACTGCCACCCAGCGGATCACCGGCCCACGCTCCAACCCTTTTGCAAATCGGCCTGGCAATGAGGGCATTTGCTTGCCGCCTGCATAATCATCTCTGCGCAACTCGGACATGGCCGCCGCCCTTCGGCCTGCAGCCGTTGCTGCACCGCCTCGGCCGAACGGGTCATCACCAAAGAATGCACCAATGCAATGGGCCAGAGCAAGAAACCATAAATATAAAATCCGACCGCGCTGCGCCCTTTTGAATGAGCAATCATCGCCGGAATGATCGGCAAGACCAGCCACCAGAACAACAGCATCATAGCCCTTCCCCCACAATCTTTGATTGCCGATTTAGACACACGTTTTGCGCGGAATCAAGGCGGTTCCAGTTGCAATTAAGTGTGCGATTTCCGTAATGAAACTAAAAAATAGCGAATTTCGCATAATTTGCGCTTGACACTAACCTAGCGAATATCGCTATATATCACTCAGGCAGTCACCCCAGCTGCCGCCCGCCTGGCGCGCCAAAGGTCTGTTGCCTCCCTCCCCGGGCGCGACGGGCGGGCAAACAACCGGAGAGAGGATGCGATGACACTTCAAACCCTGTTGCACACCGCCGCCGAGCTGCTGGCCCTGGCCATGTTCGGCGCCATGGTCATGGCATGGCTGATTGTCGGGGCTGCGGCATGACCGTCAAATACTGCCATATCAAAACCGGCTGGCGCTGCGCCATTCAGAGTTGTTCGCAGCATTGCCGCCTTCGGGTCATGTTGCCCCGGCCTCAAATCCCGCCTGAGACAAACCCGGGCGCCAATGCCCTGCAAGATTTCATCGACATGACCACCCGGCCGGGCCGCCCGGTCACGGTCCAGGCCATGCTGGCGGCTGGCTTCCGCCCCGCCGATATCCTGCGCCACCTGCCCAACCCCACCAGCTGAGAGGAAACTCCCATGGATCAACCCCATGAGCTTTTGAAGTTTTTCGATTACGGCCACTTGCCCGAGCATCTGCAGCAGGTCAGCCGGCCGTTTCACGCCCTCGCCACCCGCATTCTGGAACTGACCAATGCGGGCAATGAGCAGGACATGGCCCTGCGCAAGCTGCTGGAAGCCAAAGACTGCGCCGTCCGCGCCAAACTCTGAGAGGAACCCCGCCCATGAACGACGAACAGAACATTCCGGCCGCCACAACCTTTGGCCAATTCCTGCAGATGCTGGAGGACGGCGAACTGCACGAGGATCTGAGCAACAAGCTGCTGCAGATCAACGAAACTTTGAATCAGCATTTTCAGGATTATGGCGGGAAGCCCAAAGCCCAGCTTGATCTGAGCATCAAATTCTCGCTTGAAAGAGGCGCCTTCACCATCGAACCCAGCTTCAAGACAAAGCTGCCCGAGGCCCCGCGCGGAAAAACCGTCGCATGGTCGACCAAGGACCACCGCTTCACCCCGGCCAACCCGGCTCAGCTGAACATGTTCGGCGTCCGCGAAGTCGGCGGCGGCACCAGCGAAGTGAAGCAGCTTTAAACAATTCAATCACCGAAAGGACACTCCAATGACTGAGACTCTTGAGAGCGGAAAGACCGCTGAAATCATCGCCAGATTGGCAGCCGCCAAACAGCCGATTCTGATTGATATTACTGACAGCGATGGAGAACAGCGACAGATTCTCGCCTCCCCGGATGGCCTCGCAAAGTTCAAAATCGACAGCGTGAAAAAGCTGCTGGCCGAATATCTGGAGACGCCGGAACACCGCACTGGCATCGCGGTGATGCTCGACATTCCCAGCCTCATTGCCCACGCCAACAGGTTCAAGAACTCCAACTCCGCGCTGTTCGCCACCCATGGCGAATCCATGACTCTGACCGCCAAGCTCGACTATCACGACGCTTGCAACACAGAGGACAAAAACGGCAAGCTGCAACCGGCGACCAACCCCCTGCCCCGCTTTTGCCGGCACAGCACCAAATACCGTTTTCCGTTCTCGCCCGAATGGAACGCATGGATGGCGGCGGACGGCAACACCATGAACCAGGTTCAATTCGCCGAATTCCTTGAGGACCGGATCATGGACGTGATGGCCCCGCCGGAATGGCTGACCGAAAACACAAACGGAATCACCGACAGCGACAAGCAGCTGGCCGAAATGGTTTCCCGCACCGGCGGGCGGCCCTGCGGACACCAGCGGCTCATGGAGCTTTCGCGCGGGCTCAAGGTGCATGACAACCAGACCGTGACCGACAAGTTCAACACATCAACTGGAGAAACCAGCATCCAGTTTGAAAGCACCCACAAGGACACGGACGGCAAGCCGATCAAGGTGCCGAATCTGTTCCTGATCGCCATTCCGGTGTTCAAGGATGGCCCGCTTTATCGCATCGCCGTGCGGCTGCGCTATCGCCTTGGCGGCGGCAAAATCCAATGGACCCTGATGCTGCACCGGCCTGACATTTTCCGCGATCACGCTTTCCGCGAGGCTTGCGAGGAAGCGCGCGACAAAACCGGCTTGCCGCTGTTTTACGGCACCCCGGAGGAATAGGGGCATGGCCCTCCGCGCCCTCTCCATTCGCCAGCCATGGGCGCGGGAATTCTGTCGATTGGCTTCCCGGATACGGGAAGCCAATTCCAAAACACTCACCACTACCCAGGAGCGCATCGTGAAGGATTTCAAGAGCCGCGGGAGATACACAGTCAGCCGCGAAAAATATGACAGGGTGATTGAAGAAAACCAGCGGCTGCGGGCGGCGCTCGAAGGGCCATTCCAGCAGCGGGTTGGCAAGTGGGTGGAGAAGTGTCTCGGCGATGAATCCGCCATGGACGGAACCGAGCGCAACCACCGCTTTCTCGAAGAGGCGTTAGAGCTGGTGCAAGCCTGCGGATGCTCCGCGTTCGAGGCACACCAGCTTGTTGAGTATGTCTTTGCTCGGACCATCGGGGAGAGAGCCCAGGAAGTCGGCGGGGTTATGGTGACTTTGGCCGCGCTCTGCAACGCGCAAAAAATTGACATGGCCGGGGCCGGCGAAGCCGAGCTTTCCCGTGTTTGGACGCGGATGGACGAGATCCGCGCCAAGCAAGCGGCAAAGCCCAAACATTCACCGTTACCCGGGAGCGCATCATGACCGACAACAACAACACCGGCGGCCCCTGGCTGCAAACCCACTCCGGCAAGGCATGGCACATTTTGGAGCCCAGGCATGAGGATGTAGACTGGTTAGATATTACATTTGCGCTGGCCAAGATTTGCAGGTTCAATGGCCACTGCACCCAGCATTATTCCGTGGCTCAGCACTCCGTCGCTGTTGCCGAATCCCTCCCCGACGAGTGCCGGCGCTATGCACTGCTGCATGACGCGCATGAGGCTTACCTTGGCGACTGGACGCGCCCGTTGAAAGCAGCGCTGGACGCGATATCGCCCGATGGCGCTTTGCAAGAACTGGAAAGCCGAACCGCTTGCGCTATTCACCTGGCCGCTGGCTTGGCATACCCCGTACCGGTGGATATTGCCGAACAGATTAAAAAGGCAGATATCCGGCAACTGTTTATCGAGCGCAACAACATCATGGCCAGGCCACCGTTAGATTGGGAGGGGGAACACCTGAACCCAACGCTGCCATATCGCGTGAAACCGGAAATATGGGAAGATGCCGCCCAGCGATATTTCAACGCACTGGTGAGCGCAGGTATTGACGCCGGGAGCGTGTTTTTACCATTCGCGCTTAATCACGGCGGCACAGAGGGCAGGTAGATAGCACCATGGCCCAGCCCCGCCACCGCGCCAAGGCCCTGCAACTCTGGTCGAAGCTTTGCCGCATGGCCCAGGAATTCAAGCGCCAGGACGATGAGGCAGGGCGGCGCAGCTGGAACGATCCGGCCACGACGCTACAGCACCGCGCCGACCTCAATTCTGAAATCCTCGATCACGGGAGCCGCAAGTCATGACAAACATGGACTGGAATGCAGTGGCGGATGACTGCGAAATGCGCGCCAACTTTTTCCGGCGGCAGGCTGATTACGTTTCTCGTCAAAATGCATCTGATAGCCCAGCCCATCTTTTGATGAAGATTGGTGAATTGGTTTTTGAGAATGCTGCTTCCACCATCCGAGTTGGCATCAAAGCCGCGCAACCCCAGGAGGATGATGGATGAGCGAAACTTACCCAAAGCCGGAACACGGGTGGACCTGTTTTCACTGCGGCGAGACGTTCACCACGGTCGGCGCGGCCCGGGTTCATTTCGGGGAGCCGAACGCTAAGCCAGCCTGTCAAATCAAAGCTGGTGCGGAGCGTGGTTTGGTTATGGCCTTGAGAGAAGCGGAGGCCGCCGCCGCAAGAGCTTGGTCGGCGGTACACGCAGAGTCAACCGACGCTGTCAAAGCTTATCACCAGGCGGTTGCTCGGCATGCTGTCCAACTTCGTGAAGCCGAAGAGTCCGGCTATGAGCGCGGCTTGGCGGATGGACGAGATCTGAGCCAAGTAGGAGAAAACCGAATGACCGAGCGCAAACAATGTGAGCCGGGTTGTCAACATTTCCATGGTGGCGAGGTTCGGCATCATAAGGACTGCTTGTTCTATCCAGAAAGCCGGACCAAAATGCACGACGATTGCTTAGCCGAGAATGAGGTTCTTAAAGTTGAGATTGAGCGGCTGCGGGAGGCGATTTCCAAAGCTCTGAGTCTTTATGACGCTTGGCACAATATGCCGGCGGATCGAGGCGGCAAGAATGGGCCAAAAGGGCGCGCACATCAAAAATTCGTCGAAGCGAAACAAGATGCGCTGTTGGTGGCAAGTGGATTTGCGCACCCCCCGGAGGTGACTTGACCGCTCCGACCCTTCATAACCTCGACCATGCCCTGGCCAAGCTCGCCGTGATCATCGAGACGCACGGCCCGCAATATTGGCCCATCTTCGAGCGGCTGGAGGCGGAGCGCGACGAGCTTGCCACCCGGCAACAGCGCCTTTCGGCGGCGCGCCGGCGGGTCAGTCCAGATCGGGCGAATAATCCAGGGTGATCTTGGCGAGCTCCTGCCGGCGATATTCCAGCGAGCCACCGTCGCCATATTTCGGCCGATCATTCTTGTGGCCGAACAAGGTTTTGCGCAGATCCCCGTCAATCCCCGCTTCCTGCATCCGCTTTTCAAAGCTGTGCCGCAGAGAATAAATTTTGTGATCAGGGCTGGGGAACAGGCCATTGTTGCGGAAATACTTGCCCAACAGCGCCGCAAGCGAATCCTCATTGTCACGATAGCGCGGGAAGCCCTGGGGATTGCGCCGCATCGCCGCCAGCGACACGCCAAGCAACGGGATATCCCGCTCGCTTGATGCGGTCTTGATTTCCCGGCCCGGGCGGTGGCGGATCGAAATATGCGGCACCGCGTGATCGAGCCGGATGCATTCCGCCGGCATGTTGCATAGCTCGGACGGCCGGCATCCCGTTTCCACCATGGCAAGCACAATATCGCGGGCCTGACTGTTCAAAGCCGCCATGGCGCCCGGCTTCAATATCACATCGCGAATCCATTCGGTCGGGAACGGCGGCCGGCTGATTTTGCGCTCGCGGAAGCTCAGCCTCCGGAATGGATTGGGCCGGTCATCCTCGCCGTGATAGCGGAAAAACTCGCCATAGAGCTTGCGCATATTGCCGATATCGCGATTGCCGGAGGAAGGCGAAAGCGCCGCCGTGCCGTCATCGGACGGCCGAATCCGCTCGCCCCACCAGTGATAGAAAGCCTGGGCGTCGGCGCGGCTGATATCCTCGACATGCCGCGGGCCAACACAGGCCAGGAAGTTATTCACCGCCCGCAGCTTGAGCCCGCGCCAGATTCGCAATTGTTTGGGAGATTTGTCGCGCACATCGTCTCGCGCGATCACGTCAACATAAAGCTCAAAAGCCTCGATGAGCGTGGTCTTGGGCCGCGTCACGCCGCCGAGCACCGCCTCGACCTGGGCGGCGTGGCCCGTGCTGCCATTGGGGATCATATCAAGCCTGGCGAGGATCTGCGCCGCCGTCTCATTGGCGGCGATCTCGGCGGCGGTCTGGTATTTGACCCCCAGCGCCGCGGCGCGCGCCCGGGCAGCCTCATACCGCTCCCGCGCCCCGGCCTCGCCTCGCAGCGCTGCAGCCCAGAACAGATCATCCGCCTCGGCCATGCCGTCGCGCCTGGCCCGAGCGGTGGCCAGGTCGAGCGTGTCGAGGGTGACGCGGATCATCCCGCGCGAATCGACGGCTTGATATTTCTTCGGAACCCGGCGCACATAATGCCAATGGCCATGCGGCCCCCTGGCCTGCAGGAACAGATCCGGATTCCGCTCGATTTTCGCCTTGAGCCCGCCGATATCCGACACGCCAAAACCCCGCAAATTGCACCCTTGTTGCACAATTTGTTACACAAATCAGGGGCGGATAGCAATATCTAAAGTGGCGAATGCGTGAAGGTGTTTGTTTATCTTATTGAATTATTTATGGTTTTAGCGAGTTTTCGCCAAAGATTTTTGGTGCGGGCGGAGGGACTTGAATAGAATTACCGCACCATATTTTACAATGCGTTATGATGGTTTTTGAATGTGAATTTCTGCGATTGTTACACAATTTGTTACACAAATTCACCCTAAGTCTATTTTTCCTTGATCACCGCCGCCAGGATTTGATCAATACGCTCATTGGTGCGGCGCTGCTCATTGGCCATCTTGTCAACAGTCTGCTCCAAATGGCGGACATGGCTATTCAGATCATCGCGGCGCACATAGCCATCCTTCACATCATCAATCCGAGAATGCAGCTTGTTGTCGCCGTCCTGAATCTTGCTCATTGTCCGGCGATCAAGACCGATCAGCGTTAGAATGAATCCGGCGATGGCCACCGCCGAAGAGACCAGCCATATCAAATCCTGACCGCTCACCGTTCAAACCCCCTCTTGGTATCGTCATAAAATTTGACCGTGTCGCGGTGGCGGCGGCTGCAGACGCCCAGAGCGCGCCGGGTGTGGGCGATCACCACCCTGGCGTCCTGGCCGGCCTTCACCCCCGGATCTGGGCAGGGCTGGCGCAGATCCTTGTCGAGCGGCGGCAGGGTGATCCCGGCCTTGATCCGCCCCAGGCTACTTGATGCGCCGCAGCCCGCTAACATCAGCATCAAACAGAATGAACCGCTTGCTTTCCGAAATGCCTGATTCATAGGTCTGGACCTCTTTGTTGAGCCGGTTGATTTCGGCCTGGCGCGCCGCGCCTGCAGCGGCGGTTTTTTCGAGAATGGTTTTGGTGGCGGTAAGCTGGCGGGATAGCTCGGCGTTCTCGGCCCTCAGATTGTCAGCGCGGCAGTTCTGGCGGGCTTTGTGGTATCCGCCGCCCCAGAGGCCAGCCGCGACGATCAGGACCAGCAGCGGCTTCCAGTACTGCTGCAAGCCATATAGCAGCATGGGAAGAATGCTCATGACGTTTTGCCCGTCCTGTGATCATCCAGCCGCGCCTGGCCGGCTTTCCAACCCAGCCAGGTGATCACCACCGCCGCACCAATCAGCGCAATAAGGCCGAGCGTCCCCCAGCCGCCGAACGGCTCGGCAATGGGGTCGAGGCTGGTTTTCACCGATGAAAATTCGCCGCTGACCTTGCCGGCCAGCCCGACCAGCCCGCCGATGCCGGTTGCTGCCCCGGCGGCCACCTGCTTTACCGAGGCATCCGCGATGCGCGACCCGCTCTTGGCGAGATCAGCCATCGAGGCGACTTGCCGCTTTGCGCTGACCTCGCGCGCCGCAGCATCGCCCAGGGCCTCGAACGTCATTTCGCCGGCAATACCATCGGTGATCAGGTCATTGTCGGCCTGAAAAGCCAGCACGGCGGCGCGGGTGCGGGCGCCGAAATCGCCGTCGACCGTGCCGACATGATAACCGAGCGCGGCAAGCTTGCGCTGCAGACCTTCGACCATGAACCCGCTATCGCCGAGTCGCAGCACCGGGCCGCGGCTGGCATGGGGCGCGGTTTTGAAACTGGCCTCGATATCGCCATCCGGCACCACGTTCCGATAATCCGGCTGGTGATTGTCCAGCAACCGGCCGGCGCCATCGAGCCCAAGCACTTTGCGATAGTCGAACACCGGGCAAAGCTTCGAACTCACCTCGCAATGACCATGGAAAGTCACTTTGCCGTCATAGGCGGTATGGATTTCCTGACAGAGCTTGCGCAGCGACTTGAACTGCGCCTCGGTGAAATCTTTCAGGCCGCCGCAGCAAATCGCAATGGTACCGCGATTGTGACCTCCCTGGGCCGCCGGCGTCTTTTTGATATCGCGGCCGGGCTCTATCGTGCCGTCCTTGCGGATATAATAATGATAGCCGATGCCAGCCCAGCCATTGGCTTTGTGCCAGCTATCAATGGTCGCGGCGTTATCGTATTTCGGATTGTCGGACGCGCTGCAATGCAGATAGACCTTGTTCACCCATCGGCGAGGCTTTTTGAACATGTGATTTCTCCATAAAAAAAGCCCCGGCGGATGCTCGGGGCGGGTGATTTCCTATCGGGGCTTTTCAGCCCATTCAATCAGGCAGCTTTGAAGCTGAAATCTATTGTGGTGACGCTCGCATCGAGCGTGGTCTGCGCGACTATGTCTCCGTTTGGGAGCACATAAAACGCCACATACACCCCCAGCCCAAATGATATAAATGGACCCGCCACTTTGGCCGGTCGATATCCGGCCGGCAAGGTAGCGACTACTGTCCCTGCGGTTGTCGTGCCGCTTTTCATGGCGCCCAGAACCCGAACTACATTGTCAGATCCTTTAAAATATGCAGGCACGTTCCAATTGGCATCATAGGCCACCCATGACGCTGACAGCGTGAGAACTGTCGGGTCAACCTGGTAACCGGCGCAACCCTCCGCAAAGGTGACTGCGCCGTCCGGAGTCGATACCGCACCAGTCAAATTGCCCTCAAGATCCACATCGCGGAGCGCGATGCCGGCGGTTCCGGTTTGAATGGCAATGCCATAGGTCTGCGTTTTTGTGCCTTGGCTGTCTGTGCAGCGCCCGCCGATCACTCGGCCATTATCGCTATCGGTCGTATCGCCGCCGCCGGTATCCGTCCAGAAACGAATGCCGCCATCACCGCCGGCCTGATTATTGTTCAAGCAGTACGGCTCGAGAAGATGCACATAGCCCGAGCGGAACACGGAAATTCCTTCCGCGCCATTGCCTTCGCATCTATCAGCGACACTCCTATGATCACTGCTGCCGGAATCTATTTCAATTCCGCGCACGGCATTATTGTAACAGTAATTCCCGACACTGGCCCCGCCCGGAGAATTGTAAAAATCCAAGCCAGATAGTCCATTGCCAGTGCAGACATTCCCGATTGCCTGGGCGTCGGCGCAGCCGTTAAACTGAATGCCATGGCTGGCAGCGTTATCCTTGGCCTGGCAATTCGTGACTGTGACCTGATCAGAGCCGGAAATTAAAATTCCGGCAGCGGCGGTTACATTCCCGTTGCCTTCGGAAGCGCAATTAGAAATGCGCCATTTATGAGAGCTCCCGGCTAGTTGGATGCCGGCATCGTCATTGTCAAACGTCTCAGCCTGATCAAGCAACCCGTCCGTAAAGCCGGAAATCGAAATCCCGGGCTGGACACATGTCGCGGCCCTAACGCGGACGATCCGCGCATTCTGGCCGGTGCCGGAGAGTGAAACCCCGGAATTCCGGCAGTTCTCTGCGTCAACATCGACGATTTGCACCCGGTCGGATGCACCCTCAATTCTAATGCCCTGTGATGCGGTCGCATTATTCGCTTTATTGCCGTCAAGCGTGAACCCTGAGAATGTCAGATCATTTTTTCCGGTCGCATAGAAAATGGGCGTATTTGTTGCGTCGGCAAGCTTATGCGTGGTTATAGGCTTACCGGCTCCGACAACTTTTGCCCCAGATGTGCCGATGGTAATCTGGCCGTGCAGCCAGGTGCCGGCGGGATAAAACACAGCCAGCCCATTGGCTTCGGCAAAGGTATGGGCTGCGGCGCAGGCGGTGGTCGAATCCGCCGGCGCGGGTGCGGCACCAAAACAACGAATATCTATGACGGCGACGGCCTGCCGCACCCATGCTCCGGATGCGCCAGTCGGGTCTGAATTCGGCGGGGCGTAAACCCCGGATTCCGTGTCCGCCGCTACCTCCGCCGAGAGATCTGATCCAATCCAGTCAAATGTCCCCTCGCCGCCATCGCCAGCCGCCGTTCGCCCCTGCAACGTGACAACGTCATGAACACCGGCGGCCAGCGCCTTCAAGGCGGCCAGCGTGGCCACATAATTAGGCACCAGGTCGATTTCAATATCTTTGCCATTCAAGGCAACGGTGATCTTGTTGCTGCCGGGCGCGATATTGCGAAACTGCAGATCGACGCCAGATTTTGCGTCGAACGGGCCGACGCCGGCGCTGCCCCGGTTTGACCCGGTGTTGATTTCACCGCCGCTGCCGGTCGCCACCGGAGAAAAAGCCAGAGAGGTGGTGCCGATGATGATCGGATCATCGGTTGCAACCCGCCATCCGGTATCCCCGTTTACCGTGCCCTCGCTGACCGGGATGGTGGTGCCGCCAACCACTTCCGAATCCGCATCAAAATCGGTTGCCCGGGTCCATGCCGAAGCGGAGCAGACGTAAATGCCATTTTCCGCGCCGGCGGTCTGCCCCATCAGCAGAACCCGGTCGCCGGTAACGACCGATACTCCGTCAATGGTCTGTTCGCCGGAAAGAGTTATATTTGCGGCGGAAGCCGCGCGGCACGGGTGTTTCCGCGCCAGGCCGGCGATCAGGTTATCCACATATCTTTTCGTGGTCGCATCGCCATCGGCGGAGGGCTCGGCCAGGGTGGTGATATTGCGGCTGTTCATCGTCACCGCCGCAGTCGGCGCGGCGAACTGATCGAGGCGGCTTGTCCGCACCTGAGTGTCGAAATCGGAGATATCAGCAGCGACATGGCCATGCGCCGCCGCCGCCGCGCCGATATCGGCCAGCACCTCGGCCACGGTGCGCGGCTCGATCACCGCCGCCGCCGAAAAGCGGGCATAATTGCCGGCAACCGGCGAGCCGGAAGTGTTGACTGAGCCAGACCCCGCGCCCCCCGAAGGGAATGCAACCTCGCCGCTGCTGCGGTCAAATGTGATGGATTCATACCAGGTCACGCCATCGGCGCTGACCTCGATCGCCGCGTCATCAGAGCCGGATTTCAGGCGCAGCCTGGCCCGTCCGGCACCATTGGTCTGCAGCTCGATCACGGCCTCGTCCGAAGTACTGGCGCGGCCGATCTTCATCACCGTGGCCAGCGCGGTGATGCCGTCGAAAACCTGGGTAAACCAGCCCAGCAGACTGACCAGCATGTTATGTGGTTTGTAAATAAATGAGCTGGTGCCGATCTGATAGTTCTTGCCGCTGCCGGTCGGGCCACCCCAGACCTCGCGCAGCGTGATTTCGGTGGTGCTGACCACGGCAGCGATTTCGCCCAGCTGCGACCAATCATCGGTCGAAAGCGGCTTGCCTAGGTCTTGCGCAGAAAAATTGGTGCCGGTGCCGGTGACCGTGGTGCTGCCATTGGTGACTGCTATGGTGCCTTCACGATATGCCATTCATCATTGCTCCATAAAAAAAGCCCGCCAAAGGCGGGCTGTGCTGCGTCGGAACGGCCGGGGCTATGGCGCCGGCTCCCACGGATTGTCAAAAATCAGATATGCGAAATCGACCGGTGAAAAAAAACTGTTCACCACCGAAATGCCGGTTTTGTAAATGTTGAATTCCACCCCGCCCAGGCCGGTATAGTCATGGACAAGGGTGCGGATCGGGTCATAGCCCCGGTCATAATTGAGCGTCATCGACCCAAAGCCAAAGCTGATCTCCCCGTCCGAATTGCTGGGCCGCCACATGAACAGCCCAAACGGAATGCGTGACCGCGCCGGAGAGAAAGCAATCGTGACAGAACTGTTGCTGGCCAGCCCGGTGTAACTACCTGAAACCTCCGCATCGAGCGTTTCCAAGTCGGAACTGAAATTCAGCCGGTTGCCCTGCTGAGACGTGTCGGCGTTCAAGCCAGACTTGGTCACATAGACCCCGGTGCCACTGGCGTCCCGCCTGCCGATATGAACCCTGGTGGCGCTGCCGCTTTGCGGGGTTTCCGCATCGATCTGCTCGGCCAGCACCAGCGCCGCGACTCGGTCGCCCTCGGCTCCGAGCCATGCCTTGTCAGTGTGGCGGCCGTTTAAAAACTCGATTTGATCCTGATCCACATCAACATGGCAATCCCCCGACACCCCGGAATAGTTCATCGAGTACCAGGTGCTAGAGCCGTTATGAATGCAATAAGCCGGCTCGACGATACGTTCCTGCCCCGGCATGTAAGGTGCATGCATCACAATGGGCCGGAACCCGTCATCGGCAATCGCCACCGTGTCGGAGGCATAAGCCGAGGCATTGGGCGGCAAGCCAGGCTCGCCTGTTGCCTTGCCGCTGGCCTGCAGCACTTTGTAAGAAACAGACACCATCAGCTCATCATCGAAACAGGCAGCCACGTCATAGCCTGCCATTGAGAGCCAAAAACCATATTGCGCGCCGCGCTTTCCAATAAAAACCCGCGTCGTCATCGCAGATCAAATGCCTTTACCTTGGTCACCACTACCAGGAATTGAGGGCTGGTCAGGCCGCCGCCGAGATACGTATATGGCGGTAGGACAATCCCCAGCACGTCGACCTTGGTCTTCGGCTCGTAAATGATGATCGAGCTATTCGACACCTCCATTGCATAGAGCGGGATAACTCCGCCAGGAATGCCGCCATTGCTGGCCACCCGAACTTCATCCTTGCGCAGCTTGTTGCCGGAGATGCGGTAGAAAAATGCAAACGGAATGAACGGCAGCGCATCAAACGTCACCGTGCCATAACCGCTTAATACAGCCTTTTTGTGGATCAGCGCGGTCTGATCCCACTCAGACGAAATTGCGATTTCCTCGACGCTGGTAGACGTGTCCACATCAAAGCCAGGAATAGAGACCCGCAATTCCTTATTTCCGCCGACATTGTCGCTGATCTGGATTCTCTTGTTAGTCATCGATCTGAATTGATCCGGCCGTTAGGTTGATCACCATTTTCTGATCAGCCGAGCGAATTATTCCCGCCTCGATCACATCAACCGCAGCCGCTTTCATCACCACCACACCGTCGACCACTTCAAACGGAACGATGTTATCAGTCCCATCGCCAATGCTGACCTTGTCAGCTTTCAAGAATATCTGGCTTCCGACGCCGGACACCACGTCGATATAGATCCCCGCTTCCTCCCAGGAAGGCGTCCCAGGGGTGCCGGCATTGGCGAACATGGCCAGCCGCGCCGCAACCCCGGCCGGGGCGGAAACGGCTTCGATCTTGAAATAGCCGTTGGCCGTGCCTTGATCCGCCTTGGCCTCGACCGAAGTCACGCTGGCCGCCAGAGCCGTATCAGCACTGGCCCGGGTCACCGCCTCGCTGTTGACCGCAGCCGTGTTATTATTCACCGCAGCGGTCAGGGTATCAATCAGCGCCGACAAGGCCCCGTCCGCGCTGGCCCGCGCCACCGCCTCGCTGCTGATCGAAGCAGTGTTTCCGTTTACCACGGCGGTCAGCGTGTCGATCAGCGCCGCCAGAGCCGTGTCACCATCGGCGCGGGCAATCTGCTCCTGGGTCACCGCAGCGGCGGTTTCGGCAACCCGGACGCTTATCCGCCGCGCTTCGGAAATATTCTTTTGATCCTCGATGAACTGTTCCAGCACTCCGGCGATGTCGGCCCACATATTATCGGAGTCCAGATCCTCGCGCGCCGTGGCGCCGATGCGGCGGGCCTGGGCAATCGAGCCGTCAACATCAGCCTCCGCCGTGATCAAATTGACCTCAGACCGGAGCGTCGGAACGAAATCATCCTTATCGATTGAATCGGGTGGAATGTCCTGCGCGAGCGCGGCCACATCAACGACATGATCGGCGGCCGTATCCGGCACCTGCACCCAGGCGGTCCAGCTCAGCGCCCGCTGCGGCGTGGTCATCGGGATGGCGCGGATTTCATACTCAAGCCCGCCCTGCACCCCGTCGAGCCACAGAAACGCCCCATCGGACGGCGCAGGCGCGGTAATGCTCAGCGCGTCGGTATCACCCACTTTGCGATACTGAATCTTGATCGCGTCGACGGTCGGGTCAGTGATCGGCGTCCATGTCGCCCGAAGTCCGGGGCGCTGCGCCCCACCGGTCGCCGTCACGGTGGCATTGGCCACGGCAAGGCCGCTGACCGTGGCAAGGCTCGGGCCGCCGCTCGGCAGCGGCTGGGTCACGCCCGGAGTGATTTCATCCGTGGCCGGCACCCACGCATAAACGTCTGCGTCGATCTCGCGCAGGGTTAGGGTTCCGGTATGATCCTCGGCCGACACCGGCGCGGATTCGACCGCCCAGAGCTTGGCGGTGAAGCCATAACGCTCCGAAGTCCAGCTTATCCAATCCCCCGCCTCCAGCACCGACAGGCCGGGCTTGACCGGCGCGGTGATGCTTTGCTGGCGGCGCGCCTGGCGGCGCAGCGCTTCCAGCACCCGCTGGCCCTGAGTGTTGCTGCTGATGAACGGGAAATCATACCGCGCCTCCAGCCGGTCACCGCCATCGGCGGTTTCATCAGCGGAGGACAAGCGCGGATCAAGAGGTTCCTCATTCCATTGCTTTGCCGGCTCGACATAAGCGCCGAAAAAAGCATTGGTCAGCTTGTCGGCCGAGTGATTGAGCCGCCATTTCACCGGCGCATCGGCCAGCAAATCGTCATCGGTTATCGACAGCACCGGCGATTGCGCCGCGCCGGCCATAATCCGGAACGTCCCGCCCAGGTCATATTCCTCGCCGGCCATGCAGCCCAGAATATTCTCGATGTGGCTGCGGTGATTGGTCGACGTGTCCAGCAGCCCGGAAATGACATAGCGGGTTTCCGAACCGCCGACTTTCAGCGCGACAGATTCATCGCAGATATTGGCTGCTGCCGTGGCCGCGTCATGGTCAATGGCAACGCCCGGCGTGTTCATGCCGGCAATCCGCTGGCCGTTTAGCCAGATTCCGCGGCGCCAGTTGTACCACGCAACTACCGGATTCGCGCTCCATTCATAGGTGGACGCATCGCCGTGGCGATGGGAACCGCTGCCGCCATTTGTATCATCCTTGCGCCAGTCATAAAGTTTTGCCCCCTTGAACTGGAACAGGAATTTCGGGCGCCCTCCCGGGAACTTGGCCTCGTCATATTTCATCGTGACGCGCACATAACACACCCCTCGGCCGCGATCATTGGCGGTCCAGCGCCCGCCGCCATGGGCGACCAACTCAGAATCCGCCGCTTGATCCCATGCGCCATTGTGGAATTCGATCCACATCACGTCCGGGTATTCATCAACCGTGGTATCGCCTTGCACGGTCACCGGCTCGCCATTGACGAAAGCCCCGGTCAGGCTGTCGCATTCGCCCTCGGCCAGGGCAAAGACCATCTGCAGATATTCATTATCGCCGCCATAGAGGTTCCAATAAACCAGGCTGCCGGCGGTCGCGGTTTCGCCAAAGGCGATCTGCCGCGGCACATTGGTCTCGGCCCGCAACGAGAGATGCGCCCCGGTGATCGCCGTCGCGGTCTTTGGCTTCGGCGCCAGCTTCCTGGCGATAAAGCTGAGGCCAAAGGATAGCGCTGCCCCGGCAATAGCGCGGCCGGCCAGCGAGGTGACCACGCCAGCGACCAATGGAGCAAGGAAAGCCATAAATCAAAATACCTTAAAAGCCCGCTTAATCAGGCTGCGCGACAGCGTCACCGGCCCGTTTTCATCCTTCGACACCGCCAGCGCCCCGGTGATCACCGCCGGCGAGGTGAGCGCGTCGGCAACCTCCGGCAAGCCGAGATCTCCGCGCCCGGCCTGGGCCAGCGGGATTTCCTCGAACCGCGCCGCCACCAGCTCGGCCACCGAGGCAAAACCAGCGCGCCGCAGCACCCGCAATGCGCCGGCCTTGGTGCGATAGCCGCGCATCCCGGCGAGAGGATCAAAGCCGGTCTGCGCAACAACCGCGTCGGCGAACAGAATGCCACAATCAGAAACGCCCCAGGCAAAGGGCCGCTCGACATGTTCATCCAGAATATCAAGCATCCGCGAGGGCCAATCAGGCTTGCGCATCACCAATCGTCCCCAGCTAATTCCTCGGATTGAGCTTCAATTTTTTCGTGTACCCTCAGAAAATTACTGGCAATGAGCCGCTTCTGATGGGAGGTAAAGCTATCCCAAGCCTCCCTCAGTTCTGGCTCGACAAGATCATGCCAATTCCAAATTGATTGATTATTCCAATCAGGATGTATTGGTTTTACCTGCAAATCGAATTCTTCTTCTGATAGAAGTTTTTCAAACCAGCCACGATATTTCAGATCTTGACCAGCCATCACTCCGGCCCTTTCCTGCCCCAATAGATATTCGTCTCGACGCTCTGCGCCACATGCTTGAAAAAACCATCATCCGGATCAAGCTGGCGCTGATCGGCATCCGACCTGGTGCGGGTGCCGGAGCGGTTGAGCTCGCGCGACAGCGTCTCGGCGCTGATAATCAGATCGCCGCTGCCGCCGGGCTGTTCATCCCAATCGACCACGTCAATCAGGCCCGACCACCATTGCTCGATCGCAATGACCGCACCGGTGGTTTTCGAAAGATATGCCTTGGAAACTGTTACCGGCTGGCGGCGCCAGGTTTCGTTTTGCACCACAGCCAGCGCGCCGCTGTCGACGCTTGAAAAGTTGACCTTGAGCCCGGCAATGACCAGCCCGCCGGCAGAAGAAAAATCCGACACGTTAAAACGGCCCGCCTTGCCGGAATATACCTTTCCGGACACGGTCAGATCATAGACATCATCCCAAAAGCCATGCGCGCCCTCCGGGACATCAAACCACACGAGATTGCGCGTGACATAGCGGCCGGACTGCAGATCGGCCAGCGCTTGAGAGTCAAGAATTTTCATTTGATCAGCTGAGAGTTTGAAGGGCTTTGAAACTCAAAACCGTGCTGCGGTTGATATTGATTGGATCACTCACCGAATCCGGATCGATCTTCATCAGGCAGTACGGCTTTTCCAGATCGACAGCCGTTGTCGCAACCCAACCCGGACGGACAAAAGGTTCAACGGTCCATGTGCCGACACCGGACGCATTGGCAACGGCACTTTCCACCACCTTGTGAAGCGCCCGCTTGTCCGTGTCATAGGTGAAGGCGAGAAAATCGCCAGCGACCAATTGGAAGCCGTCCGGCAAGCCTGACAGTGTCACCGTATCGTTATTGGCGCCGACTGCATCCAGCGCAGCCTGCCCCGTGAATGCGCCGCCACCACCGGCAATCTGAAGCGTTCCCCAGCCACTTTGATAAACCAGCGGAAACCGGCGCATCGGCGGCCACAGCTTGATATTTTCAATGCCGCCACGAAGGCTATCAATGATCCCGATCCACTCACCGGCCTGGGCCTCGGTCAGCGGCACGGTTTGCATATCCACCGCCCACAAGGGCGGCCCGATATCCGCCGCAGCAGCCAGGCCCGCCCGGGTCATGCGGCGGATCTGCATGCGCTGCAACTTGAATGGAGCCGGCCTGACCAGAGGCGGGTCCGGCATGTCGCGAGGATAAGTGATCGCCATCAGAACTTACCCGCATATTCCGGGTGCCGCGAAAATAACTCATGCACGGTTTCCGCGATCTGGTTCGGCAGATCCCGCTTCAACATGGCCACCGAATCCGGTGTGGAGTTGCGGGCATCAATCGAAACACTCAGATTAAGTCCACCTCCTTTGCCCTGGCGGATATTGCTTGCCTGGGCTGCAGGAATGACCATTTCCCCCTTGTGAATCTGGGCCACCATGTCACGCGGCACATTGTCGATGCCGCTCGCGAATTTTGGCAGATTGAACAGCCCGCTTAAAAGACTGCCGAACAGTCCGGAACCGCCAGACGAACCGCCGCCAAATAACGGCATCAGAACATTGCGCTGCAAGGTCAGCCGGGCCAGATCCTTCAGGATCGAAGAAACCATTTCCTTGCCGCCGAGCTTGCCGGTTTCAAACCAGCTCATGAAAGCGCTTTCAAGGTTTCCGGACACGGTCAGGCCCACGTCCTGCAGGGCCTCGAATTTTTGGTTGACCGCATCAAACCGATCCGTCGATTTTTCCAACCCGTCGAGCATGGAATTCAGCGTCTTTTTCTGGGCGTCGGTCAGCTTGATATTGCTGTCCTGAAGCTTGTTCCAGATATCCTGTTTCGCATTCATGCGGGCAATGGCGCCTTCGGACTTTCCGATGGACAGCGTGTGCTGATCGGTCAGTTGGATTTGCCGCTCCAGATCCCGCAATATCGTCTGAGCCGTGGCCGATGATTTTGAACTGCTGGAGCCAGTTGGAATTTTCACATTGCTGACCCGGCTGGGTGTTGACTTGGGCTTGCCCACCGGAGCACCTTTATTCTTGCCACTGTTGACCGGCAGCAGGCCATATTCCGCCAGCACTTTCGGATCATTGTAATCCTTACCGGTAATCATGGACTGCAGCCGGAGCAGGTTTTTCCAGCCCTCAGCATTGCCTGCCTTTTTCATCAATGAATCAAATGCATCACCCGCATGAAAAGCCGCATCAGCCACCGACAGCAGGCTCGAAGTGACATTCCCCTTTAGCGTGGCGGAAAGCTCTTGAAGCCTGTCATTGGTTTTTACCGCTGACTTAATCAGATCTCCATCGATCACCGCGCTGGCATCACGGGCTTTCTGCCGCAAATCAGCAAGACCAGACGAGCCAGATTCAAGCATGTTGACCATGGCCGCGCCTTCACTGTCGAATGCCTTGAAAGCCAGCAACAGCCGCTCCTGATCTGAGCCGGCGCGTTGGATCAGATCAGCATAATCCGCCAGAATGGCATTCTGGCTGCGCATGCTGCCATCGGCGTTGCGCAGTGCGATATTGTTTGCAGTCAGAATTTTATACAGCTCGCCGCCGCCATTGGCGGCCTCGCCGACACGGCGGGAAAAGCGCTGCATGCCCAAATCAAGCGCATTGGTGGCCACCCCGGAACGCTCCGCGGCAAAACGCAGCTCCTGAAGCGCATCGGTGCTGAGCCCGACTTTTGCGGCAACCTTGGCGATATTGTCGGCGGCCTTGACAGCCTCGCGGCCCATGGATACAAGCCCGACAGCACTGAGCGCCCCACCCAGACCGAACACGCCGGAAAGCTTTTTGGCAGCGACGGAAGCGCGGTTCATGCTTTTTGACAGGCGGTTCACCTGCTTGGAGGAACGGCGCATCGCCGACCCGGTTTTTTTCTCAACCCGGGCGATGGCGCGCTCATAGCTTTTTGTGTTTGCCTCGATCAGAACCGCGAGCTTTTCAATTTCAGTTGCCATCTGGATATCGTTTCATGAGTTCTTTCAGGCGGTCGCGGGTCATTCCGCCGCCTTGTGGCTTGCTGCCGTTGCGCTCCATATAGCCAGCAACAGCCGCATTGAATTCCGCCAGGGTCATACGCCAGAACACGTCCGGCGCCAGGCTGAGCACCCCCATCCCTACTTCCATGGCGCGCTCGATCGTCAGCGGCTCTCCGCCGCTGCCGGCTTTTTTTCCTCGGCCGGGCCCCCGCGCAAAGCCAGGGCGATTTTTTCGACCACTTCAGAATTGCCAAAAATCTTGATTGCCGGGATCGCGGCAATGTCAGCCGCATTTCCGGATACGTCGAGGCTTTCCAGCGCGGCAAGCAGCGCCTCCGGATCGGCCTGCCCCACCCGGCGGATAATGTCACCGATGCCGGCACCGCCCAGCTTGGAAGAAACTTCGGCCAGGGCGCCAAAGGTGCCAACCAGGACAAGCTTATGGCCCGCCACTTCAAGCGGCACTTCACCGCGATGCTCATTTGCCATTCGATTTCACCTTTGACTTTTTCGGCGCTGGCGCCGGTTTCAGATGCACCGTGAAGCGCTCATGCAGCGGTTTGACTTTCGCGACCGTGAAGGCTTCTCCTTCGATTTCGACCGGAGCGCCGATCATAACCAGACTCAGACTTTCCAGTCTGACCGGTCGGCCGCCAATCGTTTTGACCCTGACCGCCAGCGTCTCGCCGGCGATCAGGGCATCCGTGTTCAGCCAGGCCATGATCAGGCGGCGGTAAAGGTGAGCTCGCCGGCGCTTTCCAGCGAAATCGATTGCTTCACTTCGGCATTGTGATCACCAGAGAATTCCAGCGCGGAAATCTGGAATGCACCGGCGATTGTGCCGAAATCCGGGATAATGACCTGCCAATCGACAATGGTGCCGGCGAAGAAATAGCCGCGCGCAACCTCGATCGCCGCGTCATCGAGAAACACCCCATCACCGGAGATCGACGCCGTTTTGATGCCGGCGCCGGCCAGCAGCTCGCGCCACTTATTCACGGAATCCGAATTGGTGATATCCACCGTTTCAGAATTGAGCGCCAAGGACCGGCTTTGAATGCCGCCCAGCGTCACGAATGTGCCGGCACCGCCCGAATCCACCTTGAGCAGCATTTCGCTGCCGATCTGTCCAGCCATGGTTTATTCCTCCTTTGGCCATAAAAATGGCCGCTCAAGGCGACCTGAAAAATCCTATGTGCGAGAAACTATTCTCAATCTCACCACACCGTGGCGCGTCTTGCCGTCTGGGTCGCGCAGGGTGCTGACCTGGTCAACCCAGCACAGCGCCGAAGCCCGGCCCGCCACGGTCAGTTTCTTGCCGTGCAAAACGGTGTGGATCGCCTCCATGATCTGCTTGGTCTCGGCGAACCCCTGGGCGCGGCTCCAGACATGCAGGGTCAGAAACTCTGCCGTTCCGTCTGTCAGCGATCCGTCATCCGGCTCGGCCAGTGTCTCGCCGATTTCCACATATGGGAAAGTGTCATAACCGTCTGACACATCGTCATGCACCCCGCCGCTGGCGACGGCAGCCGCATCCAGCAAGGCATAAACCGCCTTTTGCGTGTTGAACAAAACCCCGGTCATTTACCCGCGACCTCTTTTGCCGCTTTGTTGATGGCCCGGGAAAACCGGCCTCGGATGCGCCGCCGCAGCAGGCGGTATGATGGGAACAGAAACGGCTGCGCCGGGGCTGTCCTGGTGCCGAACTCGACAAAGCGCACATAGAATAGCTTCGGATCAAACACCCCGACCCGGGCCGCCATGCCGCCGCGCTCGATGCGGGTTTTAATTCCAGCTTTCATGGCACCGCTATCCACCGGCGCGAAATGCTTGGCCGAGGATTCCAGCTCGGTTGCCGATTTCTCGACCGCCGATTTGATTTCTTTCTCAGCCGCCGGCGCCAGGGCCAGCAGTTTCTGGCGCAGCTTGTCCTTGCGGCGGATTTTCATCACAACCCCATCGCTCATGTCGCAACCCCGCGCTGGACGATCATCTCCCAAAGCCGGCCACGTTCGGACGTGTCGACCTTTGAGCGAATTTGATATGGCACACCGTCGACCACGGCCCGCCAGCCCTCCGTGATGCTGTCCGTGTCGGCTGACTTTCTGACCGTCAGCACAAAGTCGGCACTGGCCGCCAGCCGCCCGGCCTCGCGGTCCTCGCGCGCACCGGTCGGGTTCAGCCGGCCCCAGACCGTGAATTGATCTTCCCAGGGTTGCGGGCCGCCGCCGCCGCCATCGGCAACCCGCGCGCCCTTGGCCTGGAACGTGACACGCTCCCGCAAAGCCCCGGCGCGCATCAGAGCCCGACCCGGCGATATGGAGCCAAAAGCCAGGCTGCGCCCATCGGCAAATCAGCAACCGAAGCTCCGACAAGTGTCGTTTCCCGGTTTTCATACCAGTGCGCGATCATCAGCAATATGGCCTGCTTGATCGCCTGCGGCACGGCAGCCGCCGCGCCATATCCGGCCACATATGTGATCGACACCGCATCCTCGCGGTTATATGTGCCTGGCCAGGACTGATCAGGCGCAAGTGTCATATATGGTCCAAGCGCATCGGCCCTCAGAGCATAGATCGAGGAATTCAATGTCTGTTCGGCATTGTCGCCGTCATAATAGCTGACCGCCGAAATCGACTGGCACGGCGCGAGCGGCAAGCGCATCACATCGTCAAATCCCGCAAAATCCTGTTGCCATGTCTGGGTGATGAGCGCCCGCCCGAGAATGCCAGCATAACCGTCAAGATGATCGGTTGCCGCTGCAATCAGGGCAGCCAGCAAATTATCATCATCGGCAAAATCGACCCGGCAATGCTTTTTAACAGCATCGAGGTCAACCGGTGTTGTTTCTGGCGCAGCGGTGCGGACGGGCGCGAGCATGGTCTATTTCCCGTTTTTGGGAGCCGCCTTGGCGGCTTCCTCATCGGCCTTGGCCTTGGCGGCGGCAGCGGCGGCTTCCTCATCGGCCTTGGCCTTGGCGGCTGCGGCTTCCTCATCGGCCTTGGCCTTGGCG
>PKTQ01000211.1 GCA_002869085.1 Hyphomicrobiales bacterium
ACCGCGCCCATGATGATGAACACCGCGACGATATTTACCGATATGCCGGTCAGGCTGCCCCAGATGCCGCCTTCGGCAATGGTCAGCGTGCCGAGAAAGCTTGCTGCCGGCAGGCCGGGATGGCCGAATTCGCCCGGCAGGTGCTGGCCCAGCAGCCCATAGGCCAATGCCAAAGCCGCCACCAGCGGCAGTGGCCAACTAATGGCCCGGCGGGCCATTTCCAGCACCACGATCAGCAGCGCCGCGGCCATCAGAATCTGGCCATTGCCCTCGAGCGCGCCATATTGATCGGCGAGTTCCGCCTCATTGATCAGGATATAAGCGCAGGAGATGAGCCCGGCCAGCATCAGCGCCCAGCCCGACAGACGCTCGGCCCGGCTGCGGGCGGCGAGCACGAACACCCAGGGCAGAGCCAGCATCATATGCAGGGGCCGGGCGATCAGATTCGGCACCAGACCGGAAAAGATCAGCCCGAGATGAAAGGCGATCGAGACCGCGCCGAGACCGGCAAAGATCAGGCGTTGTCGGCTGTTGCCGGTTTCAGTCACCGCTGCACGGCCCCCCGCCGATGAAATTATGCCTTAGCGGGCGCTGTCCGGCACCTTGATGCCGGCTTCATCGTAATATTTCAGGGCGCCGGGATGGATCTTGCCATAGACATTGGCCAGCAGATCGCCGGAGACCCCGTTCCACCAGGCATTGGCGCTGCCCATGACCTTTTTCTGCTCCCAATAGGTCTTGGTGAGCGCATAGGCGGTGGCATCGTCCATGGCGGTGGTGGTGTGGGCGATCACCGGCAGCGAGGTGGTGACCGTGTCGGTATCCACGCCGGCATAGGTGCCGCCCGGGATGATCAGGCGGGTGCGCTTGGTCTGCTTGACCTGCTCGTCGCTGAGGGAGATCAGGGTGATGCCGGTGCTGGCGGCTGCCTCGATCACATTGGGCGCCGGCCAGGAACCGGCAGTGACGAAACCGTCGATCTGCTTGTTCTTCAGGGCATTGGCGGCGGCATTCAGCTCGACATTGGCCAGTTTGACCTTGCCTTCGAGCCCGAACAATTTCAGATATTTTGCGCCTTCGCGCGCCCCGAACGAGCCCTTGCCCAAAAGAATGGTCTTGCCGGACATATCGGCAAAGCTCTTGGCGCCGCTATCGGCGCGCATCACGAAATGCATGGTCAGGGACGGAATCGGGAACAGGGCGCGGATTTCGGCATATTTCGGATTGCCCTTGCCCTTGAACATGGCCAGTTCCTTCTGGGCCAGCTTGACCAGCACAGGCGGGGTGGTGAAGACATAATTGCCGCTGCGCGCCGCGGCCTCCTTCACATTCTGCACCGAACCCTGGCTTTCCTCGACCGTGACGATGATGCCGCTGCCTGAGCCCTTTTTCATCGCCTCGGCGATCTGTACCGCCATCTGATAATAGGACGAGGACGATTTGGCCGACTTATAGGTGATGCGGGTTTCGGCCCCGGCGGAAGACGAAAAGGCGAGCGCGGCGGCGCAGAGGCCGGTCAGCGCGGTTTTGGCGAGAAAATTCATGGAACTAACCTCTCATTCAGCTTTGGTGAGATTATGAGATGACGACACTATGGGAATGCTTGCCGCTTGGCCAGAGCAAACGGGAATTCATGGCATGAATCTTCCCTATTCGGCCGGTACCGGGCTGACAGGACCGCCGAGCACGGTTTCGTTGCCTTCGGCGGGGTTTTCCGGCACCAGCATCGCCAGGACCAGCGAAAGGGCGGACATGCCGGCACCGAGCAGGAACACCAGGGCCGGGCTGACAAGCCAGATCAGGCCAAAGGAGGCCGGTATCAACACCGCCGCGATATGGTTGATCGAAAAAGCGACGCCGGAAGTGGGGGCGAAATCGGCCGGGTCGGCGATTTTCTGGAAATAGGTTTTCATGGCGATGCGCATGGCAAAAAAGGCATGATCGAGAATATAGAGCCCGGCGGCAATCCAGGCGTTGTCGACAAAGGCATAGGCGACGAACACCGCGATCAGCCCGCCATATTCGAAGATCAGGCTGCGCCGCTCGCCCCATTGGCCGATCATCCGGCCGATCTTGGCGGCGAACAGCATGTTGAACACATTATTGGCCAGGAACAACAGGGTGATGGCGGCCACCGAAAAGCCGAATTTCTCGACCATCAGGAAACCGGCAAACACCACGAATATCTGCCGCCGCGCCCCGGCCATGAAGGTGAGCAGGTAATAGAGCCAATAGCGCTTGCGCAGCACCAGCTTTTTGCGCTGTTCGACCTTGATCTGGAAATGGGGAAATAGCAGCCACATCACCAGCACCAGCAAAATGGTGACGCCGCCGCCGCCGAGATAAATGTGGTCATAGTCGAGCGCCAGCACCTTCCACAGCAGGGAAATCAGCCCGAAGGCGGCAATGGCGGCAAAGGAGCCCACCGCCAGTACCTTGCCCAGCGCCGCCGGAGCCTCTTCCTTCGACAGCCATTGCAGAGACAGGGACTGGTTCATGGTCTCGTAATAATGAAACCCGATCGACATGATCAGCACGGTGCAGTAAAGCCCGATTTCGGTCGGGAAAAAGCCGGTGATCGCCGTGCCGACACCGAGCAGCAGCAGCGAGGTCAGCACCAGGGTCTGCTCGCGCATCATCAGCAGGATGAACACGGCGGAGAAGGCCAGAAAGCCCGGAATCTCGCGGATCGACTGCAATATGCCCATCTCGGCGCCGGTAAAGCTGGCGCGCTCGACCGCGAAATTATTGATCAGAGCCCGCCAGGTGGCGAAGGACATCTCCATGGCGGCGGTCATCAGCATCAGCATCACCACCGGGGTCTGCCATTGTTTCGACTGCCAGTATCGGGCCGGATTCATCATTACTCATCCACCTATGCCGCCCTCGCCCCGTCGCGGGCCGGCGAATTTACTTAATAACCGTTCCAATATACATTTTTACCCTGCAATGCAAAGCGTCTGGCCCTTTGGCGGGTAATCTGATAGCAAAGACCGGTTGCTTATGGCATGGCCCGTCGGCCTCAACCCACGCGCCCTGCCATAACCTATTGAGGTTGACCAACAAATCGAACCCGCCTCGCAGCGGGTTGATCCAGGGGCATTCTATATCGCATCCGCAGCGAAAGCCTATAGTAAATCTGAGGGAGACAGATTCCATGACAAGCAAATTCATTCTGGCGCTGGCCGGCGGCCTGCTCGCCGCCGTCTCGGCCCAGGCCGCCGATCCTGTCAAGATCGGCATGATCACCACCTTATCCACCGGCGCTGGCTATCTGGGCCAGGAAGTCCGCGACGGCTTCATGCTGGCGGTGAATGAGGAAGGCGGCAAATTGGGCGGCGTTCCGGTTAAGGTGATGGTCGAAGATGACGGCAGAAAGCCCGGCAATGGCAAGCAAATCGCCGAACGTTTTCTGAAGCGCGACAAGGTCGAGATCATGACCGGCGTGATCTTTTCCAACATCGCCCCGGTGGTGGCGCCCATGACCCTGAAAGCGGGCGCTTTCTATATCTCGCCCAATGCGGCACCGTCCACCTTCGCCGGAAAGAGCTGCAATCAGAACTATTTCGCGGTGGCGTGGCAGAACGACAATCTGCATGAGACCGCCGGCGCCCAGGCCAATGGGCTCGGCTACAAGAACGCCTTCATCCTGGCGCCCAATTATCAGGCCGGCAAGGACGCGCTCACCGGTTTCAAGCGCTTCTTCAAGGGCAAGATCGTCGGCGAGACCTATGTCAAGCTCGGCCAGAAAGACTATGCGGCTGAAATCGCCCAGATCCGCGCCGCCAAGCCGGACATGGTGTTTCACTTCCTGCCCGGCGGCATGGGCATCGGCTTTCTCAAGCAATATGTACAGTCGGGCCTGAAAAAGACCATTCCGCTGGTGGTCTCGTCGGTGTCGATGGATCATCGCATCATGACCGCGGTCGGCGACATGGCGGTCGGCGTGCGCAATTCGTCTCATTGGAATGCGGATTTCGACAATGCGGCCAACAAGGCCTTCGTGGCCGGCTATCAGAAGGCCTATGGCAAGATGCCGACCGTGTTCGCCAGCCAGGGCTATGATACCGCCAAGCTGATCGCCAGCGCCCTGAAAGCCACCGGCGGCAAGGTGACGGCCGATGCGGACGGTTTCCGCGCGGCGCTGAAAAAGGCCGATTTCGCGGCAGTGCGCGGCGATTTCAAATTCGGCAACAACAACCACCCGGTGCAGAGCTGGGTCGGGCGGATTGTCGAGAAAGACAGCAGCGGCAAGCTCATCAATCGCAGCACCGGCGTGATCTGGAAGGATCATCAGGACGCCTATGCGAAAGATTGCCCGCTGAAATAAACCCAAATGCCGGGAGGGGGCGCCCGCCTCCTCCCTGCTCCTTTTTCAAACCCCGGTCCGTAACCGATGCTCCTGTTTTTCGAACAGCTTCTCAACGGCGTCCAGCTTGGGGTGTTTTTGTTCCTGCTGGCGGCGGGGCTGACGCTGATTTTCGGGATTATGGGGGTGATCAATCTGGCGCATGGCTCGCTCTATATGGCGGGCGCTTTTGCCTCGGCGCTGGCGCTCAGGCTCAGCGGCTCGTTCACCCTGGCACTGATCGCGGCGCCGCTGGCCGCCGGGCTGGTCGGCCTGGCGATGGAAGTGATCGTCATTCGCCGGCTTTATGCCCGCGATCATCTCGATCAGGTGCTGGCCACTTTCGGGCTGATCCTGTTCTTCAACGAAATCGCGGCGATCTCCTTTGGCCGCCAGCCCCTGTTCATGAACATTCCGCCGGCGCTCAACAGCACGGTTGAGCTTCTGCCCGGCGCCCCCTACCCGGTTTACCGGCTGCTGATCATCATCGCCGGCCTTTTGGTGGCGGGGCTGCTTTACGTGCTGATCAGCCGCAGCCGGGCCGGTAGCCTGATCCGCGCCGGCTCCACCGATCAGGAGATGCTGTCGGCGCTGGGGATCAATGTCAAAATGCTGTTTGCGCTGGTGTTCGCCTTCGGGGCGATGCTGGCCGGTTTTGCCGGCGGGCTGGCCGGGCCGCTGCTGTCGGTGGAAATCGGCATGGGCGAGAATATCCTGATCCTGACCTTTGTGGTGATCGTGATCGGCGGCATCGGCTCCATTCGCGGGGCGTTCGCCGGGGCGCTGCTGGTGGGCATTGCCGACACGCTGGGGCGGGCCTTCCTGCCGGGGCTGCTGAAACTGATGCTGCCACCGGCCGAGGCGGACGGCATCGCCGCCGGGCTGGCCTCGATGGCCATTTACATCCTGATGGCGGGGATTCTGATCTGGCGGCCGGCCGGGCTGTTTCCGCCCCAGGGGAGATCGGGCGCATGAGGCGCAGGATCTTTCCGTTGATCGGGCTGGCGGTGTTCATGATGCTGCCGCCGCTGGCGACGTGGATCGGCGAGCCATATCTTGTGTCCACCTTCACCCGTATCGTTATTTTCGCCATTGCGGCGGTGACGCTCGACCTGCTGATCGGGTTCGGCGGCATGGTCAGCTTCGGCCATGCGGCGTTTTTCGGCCTTGGGGCCTATGTCTCGGGCATTATCGCCCATCACGCCGCCGAGCAGATCACCCTGTTCGGTCTGCCGGCCACCGACCAGGCGCTGATCATCTGGCCGCTGGCGATTCTGGTTTCCGCCGCCGCCGCGCTGGTGATCGGCTTTTTGAGCCTACGCACTTCCGGTGTGCATTTCATCATGATCACGCTTGCCTTTGCGCAAATGCTCTATTTCCTGTTCGTGTCGATGGAGAAATATGGCGGTGATGACGGGTTGATGATGCTGGAGCGCAACCCCCTGCCCGGCCTCGACATGTCCGACGACTGGAGCTTCTATTATCTGTGCCTGGGGCTGCTGGCGGTGGTTCTGTTTATTCTGGGGCGGCTGATCAATGCACGTTTCGGCATGGTGCTGAGGTCCATCAAGCAATCGGGCCCACGGGCGCGCTCGCTCGGCATCTCAAGCCTGGCCTACCGGCTGACCGCGTTCTGCATCGCCGGCGCGGGCGCCGGGCTGGCCGGGGCGCTGATGGCCAATCATAACGGCTTTGTCAGCCCGGCCCTGCTGCACTGGACCCTGTCGGGGGACATTCTGATCATGGTTGTTCTGGGGGGGATCGGCACGCTCTACGGCCCGGTGCTGGGGGCGGTGATCTTCCTGGCGCTGGAGGAGTTTCTTCCCCTGGCTTTCGAGGGCGCCGGGCTGCCCGGTTTCAAGGAGCATTGGCGGGTGGTGTTCGGGCCGCTGCTGATCGTGATCGTGCTGTTCGCCAAATCGGGCCTTTATGGCTTCCTGCTCGGCAAGGAGGCGGCCGATGTCTGAACCGGCACTCAGCCTGTCGGGCCTCAATAAGCGCTTCGGCGCGGTGGTGGCGGCGGATAATCTGGAGCTTGAGGTGGCGGCGGGTGAGATTCACGCGCTGATCGGCCCCAATGGCGCCGGCAAGACCACGCTGATCGCCCAAATCAGCGGCGAGCTCGCGCCCGACAGCGGCCGCATCCGCTTTCTGGGCCGGGACATCACCGGACTGGCGGTGCATGAGCGCAGCCGGGCCGGGCTGGGGCGCACCTATCAGATCACCTCGGTGTTCAAGGACTTCAATGTGCTGAACAATGTCATTCTGGCGGTGATGGCGCGCAAGGGACAAGGCTTCGGCTTTGTGCGCCCGGCGCGCAGCGACCCGACTTTACGCGATCCGGCGATGGAGATTCTGCGGCAGATGGGGCTCGAGGCGCGGGCCCGCGACAAGGCCGGAGCGCTCAGCCACGGCGAACAGCGCCAGCTCGAGCTGGCGCTGGCGCTGGCGCTGAAACCCAAATTGCTGATGCTGGACGAACCGATGGCCGGCATGGGGCCCGAGGACGGCCAGAACATGGTCGAATTTCTGCAAGGGCTGAAGGGTGATTGCGCCATGCTGCTGGTGGAGCATGACATGGACGCGGTGTTCGCCCTGGCCGACACCATCTCGGTGCTGGATTACGGGCGGCTGATCGCCAGCGGCCCGCCGGAGACAATCCGCACCGACGAGGCGGTGCGCCGCGCCTATCTGGGGACCGACTGATCCGATGCTGCAGGTCGAACATATCGAGACTTTTTATGGCCAGAGCCAGGCCCTGTTCGGGGTCTCGTTCAGCGTGGAAATGGGCGAGGCGGTGACCCTGATGGGGCGCAACGGCATGGGCAAGACCACCACATTGCGCTCGGTGATGGGGCTGACCCCGGCGGCGGCGGGGCATATTCGCTTTGCCGGGCGCGAGCTGACTGCCGCCGCGCCGCATGCGATCGCCCGGGCCGGCATCGGCTATGTGCCCGAAGGGCGGCGGATATTCCCCACATTGAGCGTGCTGGAAAACCTCACCGCCACGGCGGCGCCGGGCCGAGCGGGAGGCGGAACGGGCTGGACCCTTCAGCGGGTGTTCGACATGTTCCCAAAGCTCAAGGAGCGCCAGCGGCAGATGGGGGCGCTGCTGTCGGGCGGCGAGCAGCAGATGCTGGCCATCGGCCGGGCCTTGATGACAAATCCGAGATTGCTTATTCTGGATGAAGCCACGGAAGGGTTGGCGCCGCTGGTGCGTCGCGAAATCTGGAACTGTCTCGAAGCGCTGAAAAATGACGGGCTGTCGATCCTGGTGGTGGACAAGAATATCGATGCGCTGGCGCGGCTGGCGGACCGCCATCTGATCATGGACAAAGGGCGCATCGTGTGGAGCGGCACTTCTGAGGCGCTGGAAGCCGACCCGGAACTGGGGCGGCGCCTGCTGGGCGTTTAACCTGCGCCCACGGGCTGGCAAGATACGTCAGGTTTGAGCGATGAGCGAGATCATCTATCGCGATTTTGACCGGGCCGGGCTGGACCGGGAATATAATGCGCGCGATTCCGTGCCCGATTTTACCATCTATCTCGACCAATATGCCGAGCTGAGCCGTGAGGCACGGCGGAATCTTGCCTGCATGTGCGATCTTGCTTATGGCGATCATCCGGCCATGAAGCTGGATTATTTCCCGGCCGGGCCCCAGAGCCCCCTCTTCGTCTATCTCCATGGCGGCTATTGGCGGGCGCTGAGCGCCAAGGAATCGGCCTTCATGGCGCGCAATTTCGTGGAGAACGGCATCAGCGTGGCGGCGGTCAATTATGCGCTGGCGCCCGAGGCGGGGCTGGATGAGATCGTGCGCCAATGCCGGGCCGCCATTGCTTATTGCGCCGATCTGGCGCCGGAGCTTGGCCTGGACGCCGCGCGGATATTCGCCGGCGGCTCGTCGGCGGGCGGCCATCTGGCGGGGATGATCGCCGCCCAGGGCTGGCCGGAGGAAATGGGCGCGCCCCATGATGTGATCAAGGGCATCGCCGCCATCAGCGGCCTTTATGATCTGGAGCCGATCCGGCTCTCACATGTCAATGAGTGGATGCAGCTCGATGCGCATAGCGTGCGCCGCAACAGCCCGGTCAACCACTTGCCGGCGGCCCATTGCAAGGTGGTGGCCGGGGTGGGCGGCGACGAATCATCCGAGTTCAAACGTCAGAGCGCCGACTATGCGGCCCGCTGCCGCCAGGCCGGACTTGAGGTGCGCGAGGTGATGCCGGCGGGACGCAACCATTTTGACGTGGTGATGGAACTGGGCCGGCCCGGCAGCGCGCTGGAACAGGCGGTGTTCGAAATGATCCTCGGGTGACAGGCGGGCGCCGCTCTCGCAGTGAGGTCAATCTTCTTTCGATAATTCGTAATTATCCTTGATGTTATTCGCCTCGCGGGTTGCGAAGTCGATCAACATCGACAACAGCTCCATGCCGGTTTCCCCGGCCAGATGGGATAAAGGCTCCAGCATGTCGGCGATATATTCAGCGATCTTACCGACCTCGATCGGTTCACCACCATTGCCGGCGCTGATTTCAGGTTTATCAATCAAATCTTTTCCGTTAGACTTATCAGGTTCAGATTCCGTCATGACGCATACGGTCCCCACAAAGAGGCCGAAAGCCGGAACCGGTTCACAACCATACCGGAGCGGGCTTTCAGCGCTTTAAAAACAGCCCCGGACCCGCACTTGAGTGGCATGGACAGAGACAAGCGGCGCAACTTATACGATAATATTTAGCACAATACACGTATTTGTATAGTTTTTCATCGCCGTCAATTGACAAAACCGACCCGCATGCGCATTTTGTTGACCCGAACGGGGCGGATGCGTTATGCCCGCCGCACTTCTCAAACGTTTTTCCAGATAATGAAGAGGCCAGAATGCCCATGAACGTGGTCATCGTGGAATCCCCCGCCAAGGCGAAAACCATCAATCGCTATCTCGGGCCGGATTATGAAGTGGTGGCCTCTTATGGGCATGTGCGCGACCTGCCCTCGAAAGACGGCTCGGTCGATCCGGAAGACGACTTTGCCATGAGGTGGCAGGCGGATCCCAAATCCGCCAAACGACTCAATGACATCGCCCGGCTGGTTAAAGATGCGGACAAGCTGATACTGGCCACTGACCCGGACCGGGAGGGTGAGGCCATTTCCTGGCACCTGCTGGAAGTGCTGCAGAAGAAAAAGGCCCTGAAGGGGGTGGAGATCGAGCGGGTGGCGTTCAATGCGGTCACCAAGTCGGCCATCAAAGAGGCGCTCAGCCATCCGCGCCAGATCGATGTCTCTCTGGTCGATGCCTATCTGGCGAGGCGCGCGCTGGATTATCTGGTCGGCTTCACCCTGTCGCCGGTGCTGTGGCGCAAACTGCCGGGGGCGCGCTCGGCGGGCCGGGTGCAGTCTGTGGCGCTGCGGCTGGTTTGCGATCGGGAATCGGAAATCGAAGTTTTCAAATCGCGCGAATACTGGACCATCAAGACCGACCTTAACACAAAAGCCGAGGAACAAGTGACCGCGCGGCTGACCGGCATTGATGGCGCCAAGCTCGATAAATTCGACATTGCCGGCGAGGCGCGGGCCAGGGAGCTGGAAACGGCATTGGCAGCCGCCGCCTACCGGGTGGCCGATGTGCAGCAAAAGCCGCAAATGCGCAATCCGGCCCCGCCCTTCACCACCTCGACCCTGCAGCAGGACGCCTCGCGCTCGCTGGGATTTTCCTCGCAGCAGACCATGCGGGTGGCGCAGCAGCTTTACGAGGGCATTCGCATTGGCGGCGAAACGCAGGGTTTGATCACCTATATGCGTACCGATGCGGTGCAGATGGCGCCCGAAGGGGTGAGCGCCTGCCGCGATGCGATCGCGGAGCAATATGGCGATGCCTATCTGCCGGCCAAGCCGCGCGATTACAAGACCAAAGCCAAGAACGCCCAGGAGGCGCATGAGGCAATCCGCCCGACCGATTTCATGCGCACACCGGATCAGGTGGCCTCGTCGCTGGAGAAGGACCAGGCGCGGCTCTATCGGCTGATCTGGAACCGGGCTGTGGCCAGCCAGATGAGCAGCGCCCGTTTCGAGCGCACCGTCTATGAGATCGAGGGCGCCGCCGGCAGCGCGGTCTATAATCTGCGCGCCACCGGCCAGGTGCTGAAATTCGACGGCTTCCTCACCCTGTACAAGGAAAGCACCGACGATAATGGCGACAGCGACGACGACCGGCGTCTGCCGCATGTGGACAGGGGCGAAGATCTGGTGCTGGACAAGGTGCGGCCCGACCAGCATTTCACCGAGCCGCCGCCGCGCTATACCGAAGCCAGCCTGATCAAGCGGATGGAAGAGCTGGGGATCGGCCGCCCGTCCACCTATACCTCGACCCTGACCGTGCTGCGCGACCGGGACTATGTGCGGCTTGAAAAGCGCCGCCTGGTGCCGGAGGACAAGGGACGGCTGGTGACGGCGTTTCTGGAGAATTTCTTCGACAAATATGTGGAATATGATTTCACCGCCGGGCTGGAGCAGCAGCTCGACAGCATTTCCAATGGCGAGGTGAACTGGAAGGACGTGCTGAGAGCCTTCTGGACCGGCTTCAGCGACGATGTGGCGGGGATTAGCGACCTGCGGGTCTCACAGGTGCTGGACGCGCTTAACGTGGCTCTGGGGCCGCATGTGTTCCCGCCGCGCGAGGATGGCTCGGAGCCGCGCTCCTGCCCGTCCTGCGATGATGGGCAGCTCAGCCTGAAAGTGGGCAAATTCGGCGCCTTTGTCGGCTGCTCGAATTATCCCGAATGCCGCTTCACACGCCAATTGGTGGCCCTGAATGGCGGCAATGGCGAGGAAGCGGCTGCCAATGGCCCGATCGAATTGGGGGTGGATCCGGAAACCGGGCGCATGGTGACGCGCCATTCGGGCCGCTTCGGGCCCTATGTGCAGCTCGAGGCCGAAGAAGGCGGCAAGCCGAAACGGTCCAGCCTGCCCAAGGGTTTCGAACCAGAAGCGGCGGATCTGGAATTCGCTCTGAAAATGCTGAACCTGCCGCGCGAGGTGGGGACCCATCCGGAAAGCGGCAAGCCGATCACCGCGGCGCTGGGGCGCTATGGGCCTTATGTGCATCATGACGGGGTCTATGCCAATCTGAAGGACTGGAACGACATTTTCAGCATCGGTCTCAACCATGCGGTGACCCTGATCGCCGACAAGGCCAAGGCGCGCGGCGCGTCCAAGCCGCTGCGCGA
>PKTQ01000120.1:0-342 GCA_002869085.1 Hyphomicrobiales bacterium
CAAGGCCGGCGACCGCATCGCCATCAAGGACCCCAATGTCGAGGGCCATCCGGTGCTGGCGGTGATGGATGTCGAGGCGGTGGAAGAGTTCACCGACGCCGAAATGGCGCTGATCACCGAAAAGGTCTATGGCACCACCGACAGCGAGCATCCCGGCGTCGCCGCCTTCAACGCCAATGGCAAGGTGGCCCTGTCCGGTCCGATCCAGGTCCTGAATTTCAGCTATTTCCAGTCCGAATTTCCAGACACCTTCCGCACCGCGGTGGAGATTCGCAACGAGATCAAGGAGCATGGCTGGTCGAAAGTTGTGGCGTTCCAGACCCGCAACCCGATGCACCGCGC
>PKTQ01000120.1:354-7632 GCA_002869085.1 Hyphomicrobiales bacterium
CATGAGGAACTGTGCCACATGGCCATGGACCGGCTCGGCGCCGACGGGCTGGTGATCCACATGCTGCTCGGCAAGCTGAAGCCCGGCGATATTCCGGCCCCGGTGCGCGACGGCGCCATCCGCAAGATGGTCGAGCTTTATTTCCCGCCCAACAGCGCCATCGTCACCGGCTATGGCTTCGACATGCTCTATGCCGGCCCGCGCGAGGCGGTGCTGCATGCGGTGTTCCGCCAGAACATGGGCGCGACCCATCTCATCGTCGGCCGCGATCATGCCGGCGTCGGCGATTACTACACCGATTTCGGCGCCCAGGAGATTTTCGACGAGGTGCCCGAGGGCGCCATGCAGATCGAGATCTTCAAGGCCGACCACACCGCCTATTCGAAAAAGCTCGACAAGGTGGTGATGATGCGCGAGGCCCCGGACCACACCAAGGAGGACTTCGTGTTGCTGTCGGGCACCGCGGTGCGCGAAATGCTGGGCAATGGCGAGGCACCGCCGCCCGAGTTCTCCCGCCCCGAGGTCGCCCAGATCCTGATGGACTATTATCAGAGCCTGGACAGCTAGAAGCCAAACCGATCCACGCCAAACCCCGGAGCCTTGCTCCGGGGTTTTTGTTTTGGCGAACCTGAATCTCAGCCGGCGATCTTGAAACCGGCGTTAAAACCAATAAGTCTTTAGGAAACCAGTCGTCCCAAGGAGACACCGGCATGTATGAAAAGAGCCTGGAATTACTGAACCGCGCCGTCCGCGACGAGCTTTCGGGCGTGCATCAATATATGTATTTCCACTTCCACTGCGACGATCAGGGTTTCGATCTGCTGGCCGCCTTGTTCAAAAAGGCGGCGATCGACGAAATGATCCATGTGGAGAAGCTGGCCGAACGCATCCTGTTTCTCAAGGGCGATGTGGACATGAACCCTTCCGAGCCGGTGCGCAAGGTCACCGATGTGCGCGAAATGCCCGGCATCGCCGCCGAAATGGAGCTGCAGGCGATGAAGGATTACAATAGCTGGGCCAGGGAATGCGGCCAGAATGCGGACTCGGTCACCAAGGCGCTGTTCGAGAGCATCGTGGTCGAGGAAGAGGGCCATTACGGCCAGTTCGACACCGAGATGGAAAACATCAAGCGCTTCGGCGACAATTACCTGGCCCTGCAATCGATCGAGCGCAGCAAGCAGGCCCTGACCGGCAAGCCGGGCGCATGAGCGCCAAGCCCGCCCGCTATTATGTGCGCTCGGGCGACGGGCGCGCCATTTACGGCTTCGGCGTCGCCGAGGCGGCCGAGACAGCCGCTCTGGCTTATGGCGACGGCGCCCATATCGTCGACACCCTGGCCAAATCCTATCAGCCCATGCTGAGCGAGGTGATGGGCGGCAAGGTGCGCATTGCCGGCATCAGCGGCTGGGACACCGGCAAGCCGGGCCGGCTCGACCACGATTTCATCGAGGCCGCCAAGAAACATGTCGCGCTGGCGCACGCCTTTCTGGAAAAGGGCGCCGATGTCAATGCGCGCGACGCCAATGGCGGCACCGCCCTGCACTGGGCGGTGGGCGGCAACAAGCCCGACGTGGCCGCATTGCTGCTGGAGAAAGGCGCCGTGAAGGACGCCGCCGACGGCGCCGGCCAGACCCCGCTCGCCCTGGCCAACAAGCTGGGGCGCAAGAAACTGATCCCGCTGCTGAAAGAGGCCGGCGGCTAGTCCGCCCCGCCCTGCTGCTTTGCCCAGGCCGCACCCAGCGCGTCTTTGGTCTCGGGTTGGGCCTCGTAATTGAGCGTGTGCTCCGGGATATGCACCCATTTCTGCGCTGATTTCGTCCAGATATGCCCGGCTGGCTGGAGCCAGCTAGTGTCGTCGAGCGAGCCCGCCTTCAGGTTCCAGATCTCCGAGGTGCCGCTGCGGGCATGGAACAGCCTTGTGCCGCATTCGGGGCAGAAATAACAGCTCAACCGGTTGCCGCTATCGGTGGGGCGCTGCCAGATTTTCATCTCCCCTTGGATGATTCGGGTCTCGGCGCGGCGCACCGTCATCGACATGCCAAAGGCGCTCGAGGACTGTTTCTGGCATTCGGTGCAATGGCAGATATAGAAGGTCAGCGGCGCCCCGGTGATCTCATAGCGCACATGGCCGCATTGGCAGCCGCCGGTCAGTTTCCGGGTCATGTTTGGGGCCTCCTCAGTCTGATTATTCCGGCTTTCTTTATAAGATAGATCTGAGACTATGCCCTCAACACGGCGCGCAGGAAAGCCGCCGGCGCAGATTATCCGCAAAGAACCCCGCTTCCCCCTCATCGTCATCCCGGACTTGATCCGGGATCCATGACGCTTCACTGCTTTGCTGAAGATTGATCAACAGAAAAGGTCTGGATTCCAGCTTTCGCTGGAATGACGGTTGGGCATGTGAGGCAGCAGAGTGGGCAAAACTTTAAAGACTGGCTCCCCCGCTCAGGTGCAAATCCTTGCACCGGAGCGGCAAGCCCGACTGGGCGTCGGGCGTGAGCCCGCCCCGCCGGAGGCCCGAGCGCAGCGAGGAATAGCCGCGAGGCAATTAAAGCTCCGTATATTTCCTGGCATTGCCGCGCGATTTCTCCACCGGATATTTGGCGGCGTTGTGCTCGATCTTGCGCGCGGCGGCGCGGGTAAGGTCGATGCCGGCCCGCTCGGCGATCAGCAGCAGATATAAGAAGATATCGGCGCATTCCTCTTCGAAGCGTTGGCGGAATTCCGGCTCGCTCACCGCCGATTCCACTTCAGCATCGTCCTTCCACTGGGTCAGCTCCAGCAGTTCCGAGACTTCCAGATTCAGGGAAATCATCAGGTTTTTTAGCGAGTGAAATTGCCTCCAGTCCCGCTCATCGCGAAAGGCGATCAGCGCGTCTGTGAGCTGGTTCAGGTCGGGTGCGGGGCTGTGCAAGACATTCTCCTGAGTTTGATTCGCAACAGCGATTATAGGCTTTGACTCAGGCAAAGACATATATTATGAGAATCTGATACATCGGGGCTGCACCGTGCCGGTTGTCGGCGTGGGCTCGAAAAAATGTCTGCGGATAGGGAAAGAAGATGCAGACATTTGGGCCATGAGGGAGCGGCGGAAATTGAGTGGTCCCGAAATCCAAGTTTACGTCGTGTAACAACACACAAACAAAGGGGAAACGTATGCCAACTTTTGTGCACACAGACAAATGCGATGGTTGTAAGGGTGGTGAAGTCACCGCTTGCATGTACATTTGTCCCAACAACCTCATGAAGCTGGACACCGAGCGCATGAAAGCGTTAAACCAGGAGCCGGACCAGTGCTGGGAATGCCAGTGCTGCGCGAAAGCCTGCCCGCAGCAGGCCATCGAAGTCCGCGCTTTTGCTGACTGGGTGCCCATGGGCGGCGCGGCTATCCCGCTTCGCACCGACAATGCCATCATGTGGACCATCAAATTCCGCGACGGCGAAGTCAAGCGCTTCAAATTCCCGGTTCGCACCACCCAGGTCGGCTCGATCGACCCCTATGGCAACAAGCCGGAGCCGGGTGATCTGAACAGCAATCTTCTGTTCACCGAGAGCGAGCTTCCCACGATCTAACACGAAAACACCTCCTGTAAACGGGGGGGTTCATGTTGGATCCTAAGCGGATTTTTTATTGAGACGATATGGCGTTGCGGCGTGGATGCGCGTGCAATGGTCATTTATGGAGGAACTTCTGATGGCTGAATTCGGTAATCCCGAAATCATCGAAATTGAAACAGACATCCTGCTCATTGGTGGCGGTATGGCTGCCTGCGGCGCGGCTTACGAAGCCAAGCGCTGGGCCGGCGATGATGTCAAAATCACCCTGGTCGACAAAGCGGCGATGGACCGCTCCGGCGCTGTGGCGCAGGGCCTGTCGGCGATTAACACCTATATCGGTGACAACCCGGTCGAAGACTATGTGCGCATGGTTCACGCCGACCTGATGGGCATCACCCGTGACGACCTCGTCTATGACGTTGGCCGGCACGTTGACGATTCCGTCAAGCTGTTCGAAGAATGGGGCCTGCCCATCTGGAAAACAGACGAAAAAGGCGAGCGTCATGACGGTGCCGTCGGCGCCAAGAAGATGAAGTCGCTGCGTGACGGCGGCAAGCCGGTGCGTTCCGGCCGCTGGCAGATCATGATCAACGGTGAAGGCTACAAGATGATCGTCGCCGAGGCCGCCAAGAAGGCGCTCGGAATGGACAACATCTATGAGCGCGTGTTCATCGTGAAGCTGCTGCTCGACGCCAATGAAGAAAACCGCATCGCCGGCGCGGTCGGTTTCTCGGTTCGCGAGCACAAGCTCTATGTGTTCCGCGCCAATGCGATCATGAATGTTTGCGGCGGCGCCGTGAACGTGTTCCGCACCCGCTCCACCGGTGAAGGCACCGGCCGTGTGTGGTATCCGGTCTGGAATGCCGGCTCCACCTACGCCATGGCTTCCCAGGTCGGCGCCGAGTGCACCATGATGGAAAACCGCTTCGTCCCGACCCGCTTCAAGGACGGCTACGGCCCGGTTGGCGCCTGGTTCCTGCTCTTCAAGTCCAAGGCCACCAACGGCTTCGGCGAAGACTATGTGGTCAAGAACGCCGAAATGCTGAAGGACTTCGCGCCCTATGATACGGCCGCTGTTGTCCCGACCTGCCTGCGTAACCACGCCATGCTGAAGGAAATGAAGGAAGGCCGCGGCCCGATCTTCATGGACACCCCGACCGCCCTGGCCAATCTGGCCGAGGTTCTCACCCCGCGTGAGCTGAAGCATCTGGAAGCGGAAGCCTGGGAAGACTTCCTCGACATGTGCATCGGTCAGGCCGGCGTCTGGGCGGGCCTGAACATCCGTCCGGAAATCAGCAAGTCCGAACTGATGCCGACCGAGCCCTATCTGCTCGGCTCCCATTCCGGTTGCTCCGGCATCTGGGTGTCCGGTCCCGACGATCTGAGCTCCCCGGATCATTACCATTGGGGTTACAACCGCATGACCACGGTCAAGGGCCTGTTCACCGCTGGTGACGGCGTTGGCGCTTCCGGTCATAAGTTCTCCTCCGGCTCCCATGCCGAAGGCCGTATCTGCGGTAAGAACATGGTCCGCTTCGTCAAGGATCACGCCGACTTTAAGCCGGTGCTCGATGGCGATATCGGCGAGATCACCGAGGAGATCTACAAGCCTGTGCGCAATTACTTCGAGCACAAGGACAAGACCACTGCCGAGGACATCAACCCGTTCTACATCACGCCGAAGATGTTCCAGGCCCGTCTGCAGAAGATCATGGACGAGTATGTGGCCGGTGTGGCGACCTACTACCAGACCAATGGCATCATGCTGGAAGAAGGCCAGAAATATCTCGACCTTCTGAAGGAAGACAGTGTCAATCTGCGGGCCAAAGACCTGCACGAGCTGATGCGCGCCTGGGAAAACTACCACCGCGTCTGGGCGGCGGAGCTTCACCTGCGTCACATCCAGTTCCGCGAAGAAACCCGTTATCCGGGCTTCTACTATCGTGCCGATTATCCGGCTCTGGACGAGGACAACTGGCACTGCTTCGTGAACTCGCATCACGATCCCAAGACCGGCGAATGGACCATGAAGAAGGTTCCGTGGGCCGCTCTGGTGGATCACGGTCACTAAGGCCGAATATGAAGGCCGCAAGCGGCCTTCATGAACGAACAGTCAGGGGGGCGCTGCCGGTTGGCAGCGCCTTTCTGCATTCCGGACCGACTCTGCCGCCGGCCATTGGCGCAGGCAGGGCAAGGCCCGGAGATAAAGCCGGCGGGTCTGGTTTATCGGCCCCGCCGCGCTTACATAACCATCAATGCCCCGCCAAGGGGCCTTGTGACCATGCAAACAGCAATGATGAGGGCGACCCATGTCGGACGAGAACAAGAATCAGAACCCGGACAATGAGCCGTTGACGCTGAAAGAAGCCCTGGAGCGCGAAGCCGCCGAAGACCAGAGCCGTCTGGCGGACAATGTCGAAACCACGGTTTTCGAAGGTGTGCGCAATGATCGGGGCGATCCGGTGGTGCCGGTGAAAATGGGCACCAAGGACATGTTCAATTTCCGCTGTCATAAGGGCGTGTCCTGCTGGAACGAATGCTGCCACGGAGCCGACATCACCCTGACCCCTTATGACATCCTGAAACTGGCGGAGCATTTCAAGGTGCGCCCGGCCCAGTTCGTCGCGTCTTATGCGGTGCCGGCCTTCCATGAGGGCTCGAACCTGCCGGTCGCCAAGCTGGTGATGACCGGCAAGGAGGGCAAGGGACCTTGTGTCTTCATGGACGAGGAAAAGGGCTGCACGGTCTATGAATCCCGCCCGGCCACCTGCCGCTATTATCCGCTCGGCCTCGGCGCGGTGAAGTTCAAGGGCCACAAGGAGCGCGAGGATATGCACTTCCTGGTCCGCGAGGACCACTGCAAGGGCCATGAAGAGGACAATCTGCAATCGGTCGAGGCCTATCGCAAGGAGCAGGGGGTCGATCCTTATGATCTGCTCAATGAACGCTGGATCGGCATTCTGATGAAAATGGCTTCCTGGCGCTCCATGGGCGGACCCGAGGGCAAGGACGTGCCCAAGCAGACCAAACAGATGTTCTACATGATCGGCACCGATATCGACCGGTTCCGCTCTTTCGTGTTCGACACCAAATTTCTCGACACCTATGAAATCGACGATGACATGATCGAAAGCCTGAAGGTCAATGACGAAACCCTGCTGCAATTGGGTTATGACTGGATGCTCAGCATCATGTTCAACGAGCCGACCCTGGTGATGAAGGAGAAGGTGCTGCAGCAGTCGATCGTCAAGGCCCGGGCCGAGGCCGGGGTGGCCGGCGACGACTAGGCACCTGAGCACAGCAGCTAAAGCATTGAGACCCCGGACCCGCTTTGTCCGGGGTTTTTCTTTGTCCGGCGCCAATTCTCATGAAAAGCCCAAGCTCACCCTCCCAACTGCCCTTGGTTCAAACTCCCTGAGGGCGGTGGGGAGGGGGAGCGGGGTGGGCTGGATCGGCAGAGGGATAAAAGGCCCACCACCCCGGCCGCAGCCTTTGCTTTTCCCTCATCGTCATCCCGGACTTGATCCGGGATCCATGACGCTTCACCAATTTTCTGAGGATTGGTCAACAGATAAGGACTGGATTCCAGCTTTCGCTGGAATGACGGTTGAGCATGTGGGGCAGCCGCCTGTGCCAATGATCGCCTGAACAGAGCCCAAGCTGCCCCTCCCCACTGCCCTTAAGTCATACTCCCTGAGGGCGGTGGGGAGGGGGAGCGGG
>PKTQ01000371.1 GCA_002869085.1 Hyphomicrobiales bacterium
CTGAACCCCAAGGGGCAATTGGTGCTGAAATTCCCAATGGCCGGCTCGGCGCGGGCGGTGAAAATCATCCGCCGGCAATGCCGGATCGGTCTTCAATAGGGCTTCAACAGGGCTTTTAAGGCGCAACCGGGCTGGGGGCGGGCAGGGGCAGGCCGAGCTCCGCCGCCACACGGCGCAGGCGGTCCGGATAATCGGTGATGATGCCGTCCACGCCCATGGCGATCAGTTCCTTCATGCGATCCGGCTTGTTGACCGTCCACACTTTGACCTGGAGGCCAAGCTCATGGGCGCGCCTGATGGTTCCGGCGTCCACCTCGCGGTGATGCGAGGACCAGATGCGCCCGCCGGCGGCCTTGATCATGGCGGGGATGTCGCCGTGATAATCGTCGATATCGAAGCCGGCGGTCCATGGGCTGGGGCCGGGCCGGCCAGACCGGATATTATTAAGCCAGCTTTTCTGAATGGTCAGATAGGAGGTTGGCACGTCGGGGGCCTGTTTCTGGGCCTCGATGAGGGTGCGCCAGTCAAAGGACTGGATCACCGCCCGCCCGAGCAGGCCGTGTGCGCCGAGCGCCTTTAAAATGTCGGCGACGAAAACGGCCGGAACTGGGGCCATTTCAGGCTCGGTCGGGGTCAGCTTGGTTTCGATATTCAGGCGCACCAGCTTATTGCCGGAGCGCTCGATCAGCTTAAGGATCTCTTCAAAGGCCGGCACCCTCACCCGGTCGGCGCCCTGCTGGTGCGGGAAACGGGCGGCATAGGCGGTGCCTGGCTTGAGGCGCCCCACATCATAGGCCTGCAATTGGCGGAAGGTGAGACTTCTGATCGAGGGCGACGGGCCGGCCAGCCAGGCGCCGGCGCTGTCTCTGGTGATGTCCGGGTTCAGGGCCGGATTGTGCGAGACCACGAGCACCCCGTCGCTGGTGACGCCGAGATCCAGTTCCAGGGTGGCGACCCCCAGGGTGAGGGCTTTGGCAAAGGCCGGGGGGGTGTTTTCCGGTGCGAGGCCCCGGGCGCCCCGGTGGCCCTGAATGTCGAGGCCGTGTGCGGTTTGTGTCATGGCCAATCCTGCCCCCAATGCGATGATGACCGCGCGCCAGGCCGCGCGGCCCGGGCCGCCCCGATGCTGCCTAGTCAATTCTGCCGCCGGTTTCGGGATCGAAGATATGGATATGTTCCGGCGCGGCCTTGATGCGCAAGGTCTCGCCGGTGCGGATCTGTTCGATGCCGTCCATGCGGATGGTGAGGTCGGCTTTGCCGGGCCCGAAATCACCGTGAATCAGGGTATCGGCGCCCAGATGCTCCACCACCCGTACCTTGATGTGCAGTGAATCAGCTTCTTCCTCGGTGCGGACGAGATGCTCGGGGCGGAGGCCGACGGTGACGCGGCTTCCGGCGTCCAAGGAGAGCCTGCCCGCAATGGCCAGCCGATCGCCGCCTTCAAACACCACCTGCCGGCCGTCCTCGCCGATTTCGGCATCGAGGAAGCTCATGGCGGGCGAGCCGATAAAGCCGGCGACGAAGCTGGTCGCCGGGCGCTCGTAAAGCTCGATCGGGGTGCCCAATTGCTCCACATAGCCGTCTTTCAGCACCATCAGCCGGTGGCCGAGGGTCATGGCCTCGATCTGGTCATGGGTGACATAGACGCTGGTGATGCCCAGCTCCTCCTGCAGCTTCTTGATCTCGAGGCGCATCTGCACCCGTAACTTGGCATCGAGATTGGACAGGGGTTCGTCGAACAGGAACACGGAGGGCTGGCGCACGATGGCGCGGCCCATGGCGACCCGCTGGCGCTGGCCGCCGCTGAGCTGGCGCGGTGAGCGTTTCAGATAGTCGCCGATCTCCAGGATATCGGCGGCCTTTTGCACCCGTTGCTCGATTTCCTGTTTCGGCAGGCCGCGGATCTTCAGCCCATAGGCCATGTTCTTGAACACCGACATATGGGGATAGAGGGCGTAATTCTGGAACACCATGGCGATGTCGCGCTCGGCCGGTTCAAGATCGTTGACCAGCCGGTCGCCGATGAAAATTTCGCCTGAAGTGATCACCTCAAGCCCGGCCACCATGCGCAGCAGGGTTGACTTGCCGCAGCCCGAGGGGCCGACAATGACCACGAATTCGCCATCGCGGATATGCCAGTCAACCCCGTGAATGACCTCGTTATTGCCATAGGCTTTGTAGACTTTGTTGAACCGGATTTCGGCCATATGAATCACTTCTCGGTTTCGACGAGCCCCTTGACGAACAGTCTTTGCATGAACACCACGATCAGCACCGGCGGCAGCATGGCCAACATGGTGGTGGCCATGATGATCTGCCATTCCGCCTGGCCCTCGCCGACCGCGATCATGCGGTTGATGCCGATCAGCATGGTGTAGAATTTCTCATCCGTGGTGATCAGCAATGGCCACAGATATTGCACCCAGCCATAGATGAACATAATGACGAACAGGGCGGCGATATTGGTGCGCGACAGGGGCAGCAATATATCCTTGAAAAAGCGGATCGGCCCGGCGCCGTCGATGCGGGCCGCCTCGGTCAGCTCGTCCGGCACCGCCAGGAACACCTGCCGGAACAGGAAAGTGGCGGTCGCAGAGGCGATCAGCGGAATGATCAGGCCGGGATAGGAATTGAGCATATTGAGATCGGCCACCACCTTATAGGTGGGCAGGATGCGCACCTCCACGGGCAGCATCAGGGTGATGAAGATCATCCAGAAGAAGGCCATGCGAAACGGAAAGCGGAAATAGACGATGGCGAAGGCCGCCAGCATGGAAATAGCGATCTTGCCGACGCTGATGCCGACCGCCATCACCAGGGAGTTGAACATCATCAGCCAGACCGGCGCGCCGACCGCGCGCGCCCCGGTGCCCAGGGCCTGGGCGTAATTCTTGATCAGGCTGTCGCCGGGCCAGATCGGCATCGGGCTTTGCAGCAGGGCGTCCAGCTCATGGGTGGAGGCGACGAAGGCGATATAGATCGGGAAGGCGACAATGAGCACGCCGATGATCAGCACGAAATGGGTGAGCCAGTTGAGCCAGCGGCGGTTTTCGACCATCAGTAATGCACCTTGCGTTCGATATATTGGAACTGGAACACGGTGAGGAGGATGACGATGGCCATCAGTACCACCGATTGGGCCGCCGAGCCGCCGAGGTCGAGGCCGAGAAAGCCGTCATGGAACACCTTATAGACCAGGATGTTGGTGGCTCCGGCCGGCCCGCCCTCGGTGACCTGATGGATGATGCCGAAAGTGTCGAAAAAGGCATAGACCACATTCATCACCAGCAGGAAGAAGGTGGTCGGCGCCAGCAGGGGAAAGACGATTGTCCAGAAGCGCCGGGCCGGCCGGGCGCCGTCAATGGCGGCGGCCTCGATCAGCGATTTGGGGATCGCCTGCATGCCGGCCAGGAAGAACAGGAAGTTATAGCTGATCTGCTTCCAGGCCGCCGACACGGTCACCAGGGCCATGGCCTGATGGCCGTTGAGGGCGTGGTTCCAGTCATAGCCCACCGCTCTGAGGGCGAACACCACGATGCCCATGCTGGGGTTGAACAGAAACATCCACAGCACCCCGGCCACCGCCGGGGCGACCGCATAGGGCCAGATCAGCAGGGTCTTGTAGACCATGGCGCCATGAATGACCCGGTCGGCCTGGACCGCCAGATAGAGCGCGATGGTCATGGCGGTGGTGGCCACGGCGAGGCTGAATAAAGCGGTGACTTCAAGCGAGTGCAGATATTCGGCCTCGGCAAACAGGGCGCTGAAATTCTCGAACCAGATAAACTCGCTGCTGAGGCCGAAGGCGTCCTCGCGCAGCACCGACTGGTAGAGCGCCTGGGAGGCCGGCCAGAAGAAGAAGACGAGCGTCACCAGCACCTGCGGCGCCAGCAACAGATAGGGCAGAAAGGTCTGACGGAAGACGACGCGCTTTTCCATGCGGGTTCCCCGGCCTTAAAGCGGAGCCGCCCGCGCGGGCGGACGGCTCCTTGAGTGCTTGGTCAGTTCTGCATCTTTTCGAATTTGCGCAGCAGCACATTGCCGCGCTTGACCGCATCGTCAAGGCCCTGCTGGGCGGTTTTCTTGCCCGCCCAGATGGCTTCCAGTTCCTCATAGATGATGCCGCGCACCTGCACGAAATTGCCGAAACGAAGACCCTTGGAATTGGGGGTCGGCGCTTTGGAGCCCATCTGCAGGATCGGAATATCACGGCCCGGATTGTCGTCATAATATTTGAGCTTCTTCATCAGCTCATAAGCGGCATTGGTGATCGGCACATAGCCGGTGTTGGCGTGCCAATAGGCCTGGACCATGGGCAGGGACAGGAAGTTGAAAAACGCCGCCACGCCCTTATAGCTCTCCGCGTCATGGCCGGACAGCACCCAAAGGCTGGAGCCGCCGATAATGGTGTTCTGCGGCGCGCCCTTGACGTCGGGCCAATAGGGCAGATTGCTGGCGCCGAAGGGGAATTTGGCCCCGGCCTTGAAGCTGCCGTAACCGGCGGAGGATTCGGTGTACATGCCGCATTCGCCGGCGATGAATTTGGCGTTGCCGAGATTGCGGCGGCCGCCATAGACGAAGATCTTGTCCTTCTGCCAGTCCGCCATCTGCTGGATGTGCTTCACATGCAGCGGGCTGTTGAAGGTGAACTCGGTGCCGGTGCCGGCAAAGCCGTTCTCCAAGGTGCCGAACGGAACATTATGCCAGGCGGAGAAGTTCTCCAGATGAATCCAGGACTGCCAGGCGGTGGAGAAACCGCAGGGATAGCCAGCGGCGACGATCTTCTTGGCGTATTCGCCGACTTCCGGCCATGTTTTCGGCGGTTTTTCCGGGTCGAGGCCGGCCTTGACGAAGGCGTCCTTGTTCCACCACAGCACCGGGGTGGAGCTGTTGAAGGGCATAGACAGCATCTTGCCCTCGGTATTGGTGTAATAGCCCTTCACGGCGCCGAGATAGTCATTGGCGTCGAAGGGAATGCCGGCTTCGGCCATCAGTTCATAAACCGGCTTGATGGCGCCCTTGGCGCCCATCATGGTGGCGGTGCCGACTTCGAACACCTGCAGGATATGGGGCTGTTTCTTGGCCCGGAACGCGGCGATGCCGGCGGTCATGGTCTCGGAATAATTGCCCTTATAAATGGCGAGAAGTTTGTATTTGTCCTGCGAGCGGTTGAAATTCTCGGCGATTTCATTGACCCGGTCGCCAAGGGCGCCGCCCATGGCATGCCACCACTGAATTTCGGTCGCCGCCAGAGCCGGCAGAGACATGGCCCCCATCATGACGGCGCTCAAAGCGCCGAGTAAAGTCTTGTTGGCAATCATAATTGTGCTCCCTTTGCAACATGGAATGGTACAGAAGGGGGGTGGCTGGGCCGATTCTTGTCACGATGCCGGCTTGTCAAATCCACGAATGGAGTCACTCCCCTGTATTCTCCAATCACTACCTTATGATGACCAAGCTTATTCATAATGTAAAGTGATTTTGACACCTCATTGTATAATGTTATGTTATAGTTTTATGACAATGACCCCATGAGCTCGATTGGAGACCCGTCATGCGCCCGCCGCTGCGCCAGTTGGAGGCTTTTCACGCGGTTGCCGTCCATGGCAACATGACCCGGGCGGCGGCCCATCTCGACATTTCGCAGCCGGCGGTCAGCCGCCTGGTGGCCAGCCTGGAGCGCAATTTCGGTTTCGCGCTGTTCGAGCGGATTTCCGGCCGCCTGCAGCCGACGCCGGAGGCCCGGGTGCTGTTCGACGAGGTCGAGCGGGCGCTGGCCAATCTGAATCATATCGTCAAACTGTCCGAGGACATCCAGTCCAACCAGGGCGGGCAGTTGCGCATCGCCTGCCTGCCGGGCTTCGCCACCTCGCTGCTGCCGCGGGTTCTGGCCGGCTTTTTGAAGGAGCGCCCGGGGCTGACGCTGAATCTGGAGGCCGGCTCGCCGGAAAGCATCGAGGACTGGGTGCTGGCGCGCCAGTTCGATGTGGGCCTGTCGGAGCAATTCGAGGAAAATCCGGCCATCGAATCGGAAACCATCCAGATCCGCACCGTGTTGGTGGCTCCGGCGGGGCACGAGCTGGCGGCATGCAAGGTGGTGACGCCGCGCGAGCTTGACGGGCTGCCGATCATTCACAACCACCGCAACCATCCCATTTTCAACACCCTGCGGCGCGCTTTCGCCGAGGTGGGGGCCCGTTTCAACAGCTTCGCCGAGATTCGCCAATTCGCGCCGGCCTGCATCATGGTGTCGCAAAATTGCGGCGTGTCGGTGGTCAGCGAAATCGATGCGCGCGAATATGAGCGCCAGGGGCTGATTGTCCGCCCGTTCGCGCCGGCGATCCCGTTCCAGATCAGCATTCTCTATCCGGCGCAGATCCCCCGCTCGATCGCCACGCGCGAGTTTGTGCGGGTGTTCAGGAAAAGCCTGGAGCCGTATCAGATGGACGGCGCGGACTGATTGCCGGTTCAGCCCTTGCGAAACGGGGTGTGGGTATCCAGTATTTCGCTGATCCGGGCGACGTCCTCGCGCTCCTCGGCCAGATATTCAGCCACGGCGCGGCGGAAGCCGTCATGGGCGATATAATGGGCCGAATGGGTGGTGACCGGCTGGTAGCCACGCGCCAGCTTGTGCTCGCCCTGGGCGCCGGCCTCGACGGTTTTGAGGCCATGGGCGATGGCATAATCGATGGCCTGGTGATAGCAGAGCTCGAAATGCAGAAAGGGGTGATGCTCCGAGCAGCCCCAGTGGCGGCCATAGAGGGTATCGGCGCCGATGAAATTGAGGGCGCCGGCGATATAGCGCCCATCGCGCCGGGCCATCACCAGCAGCACGTCCTCGGCCATGCGCTCGCCGATCGGCGAGAAGAAGCGGCGGTTGAGATAGGGCCGGCCCCATTTGCGGCTGCCGGTATCCAGGTAAAAGTCAAAAAACGCATCCCAGATGTCCTCGGTGAGATCGCTGCCGGTCAGCCAGCTGATCTCGATGCCGCTGGCGATTGCGCCGCGCCGCTCCTTGCGCAGGGCCTTGCGCTTGCGCGAGGCGAGGCTGGCCAGAAATTCCTCGTAATCGCCATAGCCTTGATTGTGGAAATGAAACTGCTGATCGGTGCGGTGCAGGAAGCCGGCGCCGGTCAGGGCGCCGATATCCTCATCCGCGGCGAAGGTCACATGGGCCGATGAGACGCAGAGCCGATGGGTGAGGGTCTTCAGCCCCTCGGCCAGGGCCTGACGGGCGGCGCCCGCGTCCACATGGTCTGCGACCAGCA
>PKTQ01000078.1 GCA_002869085.1 Hyphomicrobiales bacterium
CAGGAGCAAAGCGGCGGAACTGTGACCGCATAGTTTTGCCAGCCCCGCGCCCAGGCTTGACCTGGCTTGACAGGGCCGCCCTCCGCCGCGCTTAATGGCTGTGGCAAAGCGTGCCCCCACGGCCTTGATAATAACAATAATGGAAAGCCGATGCCCGAAAACCGCCCGGCCGGTCTGAAATCCGCCATCCGTATCACGCTCATCCTGACCGCGCTGCTGCTGTCCGGCGCGCCCGCTTCTGCCGCCGGCGGCAAGGGGGTGACCGGATGGAGCTCCAATGTTGCGGCCGGCAGCGGCTCGGCGGTCTATGCCTGGTCCTCCGGTTGCCGCAAGGACTGCAATGACGAGGAGGATTTCGAGCCGCTGATCACCATCGATTGCACCAAGGGCACCGGCTTGGCGGAGCTGGTGTTCTGGTCGATCGGCGCCGAGCGCGACGAGGGGCGCGATGTGGGGGTGTTGGTCACCGTGGACGGCGCCGCCACCAGGCTGCGGGCGAAGGGCGCATCCAAACTGAACGGGGTCAGCCTCGATGTGAAACTGCCGCTTGGCCATGCGCTGCTGGACCGGATCGCCTCCGGCACCGCCATGACCTATGGGCCTGAGGCCGGCGGCAAACCCCGATCCGCTGCGCTGGGGGGCTCCGGCATGGCCATCCGCGCCATGCGCGCCGCCTGCCGCTGAGCCGAAGCGCTGTGGCCCGGCGGCCACACCGGCACCGATCCTTCCCGTCCTTTGACTTATCTCACATTTGCTCTTCTCAGCGCTTGCTAGATATGCATTATGGAGACGGACATGTGTCCGGCGCCGGATTGGGGTAGAGCGTGACACTCGGGGTTTTCAGGCATATGCGGGTTTTGGCGGCATTGATCGCCATGCTGGCGCAGATTTTCTTCAGCACCGCCCATATGGCGGCGATGGCCGCGACTATTGCCGGCCCGCTGACACTGGCCGGCGCGCCCGAAGGCTCGCTCGGCCTGCTGCAGATCTGCACCGCCAACGGCCTGCTGACGGTCAACGCCGATGGCAATGATTCGGATTCCACCCGGCACAGCAACAACCCGACCGAGCAATGCCCGGTCTGCGTCTCCGCCGCCATGGGCGATTTTTCTCTCGCCTCTGACGTCCCCGTGGCCATCGAAGTCTCCGCCTCGGTGTTCATGCCGCTGGCCCCACCGGCTGTACTGCGGCCCGGCCTTTATCACGCTGCCCTTTCCATCCGCGCTCCCCCCCGCGGCTGAATAACTCCCATTTTCCGCAATTATCCGGCCAGCCGGCCGTCTCCCATATCCGGGGGCGTGTCATCTGCCGAACCGGCGCCGACCGCCGATCTGCCTGTATCTCAATTTCCCTAGGGGGGACGTTAAGTTGTTCGATTTCCATAAAGCATACCGGAATTGCGCCCTGTGCGGCGTGTCCGTTCTGGCTCTATCCGCCGCGCCGGCACTGGCCGAAGAGGCGGTCCTGCTGCCCGGCATCACCATTTACAGCACCGTGCCGCTGCTGCCGTCTGAAAATCTGGAAGATCCGGATTCGCCCAACCGGCCGCCGGTCACCGGCGATCCGGGCGAGTTTCTGCGCCATGTCAACGGCGTCGACGCCGGGCGCATGGGCGGCCACGGGCTCGAGGTCAGCATTCGCGGCCTTGACCAGAACCAGCTGAATATCACCAATGACGGGGCGTTTCATTTCGGCGGCTGCCCCAACCGCATGGATCCGCCCACCTCGCATATGCAACTCTATTCCTATGACAAGGTCACGGTGAAAAAGGGCGTCGTCAGCGTGCTGGACGGGCCGCCGGCTCCGGGCGGTACGGTGGCGTTTGAGCGCGACATTCTCAATTTCGGCCCGGAGGGCGGCTTTCGGGTCAAGACCGGCGGCGGCTATACCTCCAACGGCAATAAGTGGGAAGGCTTCGCCGATGCCGCCACCGGCAATGAGTGGGGCTATGTGCGCGGCTTCGCCACCGCAGGCCGCTCGGGCAATTACAAAGACGGTTCCGGCAATGAAGTGCGCAGCGGCTTCAAGCAGTTCGGCGGCGGGCTGATCGTGGCGCGCACATTCGATGCCGATAGCTGGATCACCCTGAAGGTTGAGAACAACAATGTCGATGATGTGCTGTTCCCCGGCTCGGGCATGGACGCGCCCACGACCGACGATTGGACCTTCCAGGCCAAAATGGCCACCGATCTCGATTGGGGGGTGATTCGCGGGGTGAAGGGTGACATCTACCTGACCACCGTCGATCATGTGATGAACAATTTCGATTTGCGCACCCAGCTCCCCGGCACCGGCTATTTCGAGGCGGTGGTCGATTCCAACACGCTGGGCGGCAAGCTGGTGTTTAACGGCGCGCTCGGCGGCATCACATTCGACGCCGGTTTCAGCTATCGCGATGTGATGCGCGACGGCACCAAATATGGCGGACCGTTCGGCACCACCAACCCGACGTTAATTTCCTCGGTGCTGTGGGGCGATACCTCGATCAAGGAATACGGCCTGTTCGCCGAGGCGGTGGCCCCGTTGGGCGCCGCCACCAAGGCCACATTGGGCGTGCGCTATTCCCATGTGAACGCCTCGATGAAGGATGGCGATGTCGCCTCGACCTTCGGGCCGGCGCCCGGTCGCACCGCGAATATGGCCTTCACCTCCATTTACGGCAATACCGCCAACAAGGACCGCACCGAGAACAATGTCTCCGGCCTTCTGCGGCTCGAGCATAGCCTGGGCGGCGGCCTGACCCTGTTCGGCAGCGCCAGCCGTTCGGTGCGCACCGCCGATGCTTCCGAGCGCTATATCTCCAATTTCATGGGCTCGCCCGCCACATGCGGCGCGGCCGGTTGCAGCAGCTGGGTCGGCAATCCGGACATCAAGCCGGAAAAACACCACCAGATCGATTTCGGCGCCCGCTATAAATCGGCCATGGTGGATCTGTCCGGTTCGGTTTATTTCAACCGGATCACCGACTTCATCCAGCTCTATAAGGGTGTGGCCGTTGATGCGACCTATACCAACGCCAGCATCTACCGCAATATCCGCGCTGATCTGATGGGGGCCGAGGGCGAGGCCGAAATCCGCCTGACCTCGCGCCTGCGCGCCAATCTTGCCGCCGCCTATACCTATGGCAAAAACCGCACCGCCGGCACGCCGCTGGCGCAGGTGGCGCCGCTCAGCGGCAAGTTCGAGCTCACTTACGATGCCGAGAAATGGATGGGCGGTTTCCGGATCAATGCTGCCGCTAAGCAAAACCGCACGGATGCGGCCAGCAGCGGCATCGATGCCGGGCCCACCAAGGCCTATGCCACTCTGGATCTGTTCGGGGCTTATAATTTGACCGACAAATTCCAGGTCAGCGCCGGGGTGACCAATCTGCTCGACAAGACCTATGCCCATCACATCAACAAGTCCAATCTGCTCGATCCGGCCGTGTTGAGGGTCAATGAGCCGGGGCGCTCGTTTTATCTGCGCGCCACCGCCTCCTTCTAACCCACATGCCGTGCGGGGGCGGGCGGTCCGTCCGTCCCCGTCCGGCTCAAGGACAAGGACATCGATATGAGCCATCTGCCTTCCCTCTGGAAATCCGCCGCCCTGGCCCTGATGATGACCCTGGTGCTGGCCGGCATTGCCCGGGCGGCCGGCGGGCCCGCCATCAATGTGGAGCTGAACACCGCCAAACAGACCGATGACACCTGCACATTGAGCTTTGTGTTTCGCAATGGCCTCGCAACACCGATCGAGGCCATGACGCTCGAGGTGGTGCTGTTCGACAAGGACGGCCTGGTCGATAAATTCCTGCGCCTGAAAACCGGGCCGCTGCCGACGGCCAAGCTGCGGGTCAAGCAATTCGCCCTCAAGGGCCGCCAATGCGCTTCCCTGTCGCGCATTCTGATCAACGGCGTGCCCGATTGCAGTGGCGGCAAGCTGACCCCGGCTCAGTGCCTTGGCGCCCTCAATCCCAGCAGCCGCGCCGCCATCGCGCTGATCCTATGACTCTCACCGCCTGGAGGACCAATTCATGGCTGAACCCAATCCTGTGATTGCCGAGGCGGCCGGACCGCAGACCGGCGCTGCTCTGGCTGATGCCCCCCTGAGCGGGGCGGGCGGCGAAGCGGGCCTGCTGTCCTTCCTCGACGGCACCGCCTTCGCGCCGGCCGCCCGCCTGCTCGAGGCCGGCGGACCGGTGGTGGCGATCCTGCTGGTCTTGTCGGTATTCGCTCTCACCATCATCCTGTTCAAGCTTTGGCAGTTCTGGCGGCTGGGCGGCGGCGCCTCCGGGGCGCTCGACCGGGCCATTGGCATGTGGCTGTCCGGCCGGCGCGGCGAGGCCTATGAACTGCTGCGTCGCCGCCGCGGCGCCGCGGCCTTCGCCGTTTCCCATGCCATGCGCGGCCTCGGCAACCCGAAGGCGGACCTCGATGATGTGCGCGAGGATGTGGAGCGGGTGGCCCTGGGTCAGGTCAAGGCGCTCAAATCCTGGCTGAAGGCGCTGGAAGCGGTGGTGCAGATCGCGCCGCTGCTGGGCCTCTTCGGCACGGTGATCGGCATGATCGCCGCCTTCAAGGCGCTGCAGGAGGCCGGCTCCCAGGCCGATCCGGCCGTGCTGGCCGGCGGCATCTGGGTGGCGCTGCTCACCACGGCGGTCGGCCTGGCGGTGGCGATTCCGGTCTCCTTCATACTCTATGGCTTCGAAAGCCTGGTGGAACGCGAGCGCCGCGCCATGGAGGCGGCCCTGACCAGCCTGTTCACCGGCCGTATTACCGAGCGCGAGCCGGATCTTGCCCCGTTGGAGGACATCGCGCCGGCGCGGAGCATGCGCCATGCAGGTTGACGCGCCCATCGTACCGCGCCGCCGCCTGAGCATGACGCCGCTCATCGACGTGGTGTTTCTGTTGCTGGTGTTCTTCATGCTGGCTTCGACATTTGCGCAATATAGCCGCATCGACGTGACCGGCTCGCGCCCCGGACGGGCGGCGTCGGCCATTGCCGGCAGCCAATATGTGCGGGTGCACCAGGACGGGCGCATCGACCTCAATGGTGCGCCGGTCTCGCTCAGCGCCCTGACGGCCGGCCTCGCCCGGCCCGGCGGAGCGGGCGGGGTCAAGGTCATCGTGCGCCCGGGTGAGGGGGCCAATGTGCAGCATCTGGTGACCGCGCTGGAGGCCATTCGCGCCGCCGCGCCCGATCAGATCATCCTGGCGCGCTGAAAGGCCATCCCATGCGTCTTGCCGACCCTCAGCACAAGCTTCCGGTGGAAAACATCCTGCCGCTGATCAATATCGTCTTTCTGATGCTGATCTTCTTTCTGGTCGCCGCCACCCTGAAGCCGTTTTCCGAGCTGAACATCGCCCCGCCGGTCCGCGATGGTTCCGGCCAGCAGGAAACGATCCGCGATACGGTGCTGGTGGACGGGCAGGGGCGCATCTCCTATGAAGGCGCGCTGGTCACCCCGGCCGAGTTGACCGAGCGGCTGCGGATCAGGCTGCAAATGGGTCAGATGCCGCGCCTGAAAGTGCTGGCCGACCGGAAGCTCGGCGCCGCCGATCTTGTGGATGTGCTGGCCGCGGCAACGGCGGCCGGGGCAAAGCATGTCTCGCTGATCACCATCAAGGGATCGGGCTGATGCGCGTCAGATGGGAATGGCTGGCGGCGTTCATTCTGGCCTCGGGGGTCCATCTGGGGCTGGCCGCCATGCTGATCGGCCCGGAAGGGGCGATGATCGAGCGCGGCCCCGGCGATGGCGGCCCCCTGGTCATCGGCTCGCTGGCCGATGCCATGTCTGAGGCGCTGGAGGCGGAAGAGGCGGACAGCCCCGACGAGGCCCCGATGGACGCCGAAACGCCGCCCGAGCCGCCGGTGGCCAACCAGCCGCCGCTCGCCCCCGAGGTGCCCACGAGGCTGGCCGAGCTGACAGAGCGCGAAGCTCCCGATGAGGCCCGGATGCCCGAACCCGATGCGGTGCTGCCGCCGCTCCCCGAAGATCTGGCCCCCGAGGTGAAATCGGAGACGGAGGAAGTCGAACCTGCCCCTCTGGTGCCTGAGGTGAAGGATATCATTCCGCCCGCCATCGAGGCCGAACCGCCAAAGCCCGCCACAGTCAAACCGCAGCCGAAAAAGCGCAAAGCCGCCAAGCCGAAGCCGAAACGGCGCAGCGTTGATTCCCGCCGGGGCGGCAGCGGCGGCGCCGGGCGCGGCGGCGGCGGCGGGCGCGGCCTTGGCGGGCGGGCTTTGCGGTCCAATTATCAGGGCCGGGTGATCGCCCATCTGCGCCGCTATAAATCCTATCCGCGTGAGGCCCGCCGCCGCCGCCTGACCGGCACGGTGCGGGTGCGGTTTACCATCAGTTCCTCCGGGCGCGTCATTAACTCTGCTCTGGTGTCCCGCTCCGGCTCGGCGGTGCTCGATGCGGGTGCGCGCCAGACCATCCGCCGCGCCAATCCGTTTCCGCCCTTTCCCGGCGGTATGGGCAAGAGCCGTATGACCTTCGTGGTGCCGATCCGCTACAGCGTGCGCTGAAGCGCCGCGCGCGGGCCGGCCGGCGAGGCTTTGTGTTGCCGAAAAAACCGGATATGTTGCCATTTGCGTGCGTGCGCGGGCCGGTGGGAAGGGGAGCTGACAATGCGGGCTGTGGTGTATGAGGCCTTCTCGGGGCCGCCCGAAATCCGGACCGTGCCCGACCCGGTGCCGGCGCCCCATGGGGCGGTGCTGCGGGTGATGGCCAATGGAGTGTGCCGTAGCGACTGGCATGGCTGGAAAGGCCATGATCCGGATATCACCCTGCCGCATGTGCCCGGTCATGAACTGGCCGGCATCGTCGAGGCGGTCGGCTCCGAAGTGCGGAACTGGCGGCCAGGCGACCGGGTCACCATGCCGTTTGTTGCCGGCTGCGGAGACTGCCCCGAATGCCGCGCCGGCCATGCCCAGATCTGCGACCGCCAGTTTCAGCCCGGCTTCACCCATTGGGGCTCCTTTGCCGAATATGTCGGGGTGCATTATGCCGATCTCAATCTGGTGGCGCTGCCCGAAGCGCTCGAATTCGACATGGCCGCCAGACTCGGCTGCCGCTTCGCCACCTCGTTCCGGGCGCTGGTGGACCAGGGCCGGGTCCGCCCCGGCGAATGGGTGGCGGTGCATGGCTGTGGCGGCGTCGGCCTGTCGGCGGTGATGATCGCCCGGGCCATGGGCGCGCGGGTGATCGCGGTCGACACCGCACCGGCCGCGCTCATCCTGGCCCGCGAGCTGGG
>PKTQ01000193.1 GCA_002869085.1 Hyphomicrobiales bacterium
CAGGCCTCGCCGACCTCGCAGTCGCGGCCGAACACCGCCATCATGCCATCGCCCATATATTTGTCGATCCAGCCGCCATGCGCCCGCACCGCCTGGCCCGCCGCCTCGAACAGATGATTGAGGATATGCACCACGTCATAGGGCAGCTTTTCCGCCGACATGGCGGTGAAGCCGCGCACATCGAGAAACAGCACCGCCATATCCCGCTCGATACCGTCCGCCTCGCCGCTGCCATAGCCCGCTTTCTGGCCCGGCACGGTGATCGGCGGCACCATCTGGCTGACATCGAGGTCGCCGCCTGGGCGGATCTGGCAGGCGAGGCGGATATTGGGACCGGCCTGCACCCGCGCCAGGGTGGCCGCTTCCGCCGCCGAGGGCGGGTCCAGCCCTTCGACCCCTTCGTTCACATGCACCCGGCAGGTCGAACAGCGCCCGCGCCCGCCGCAGATCGAGGCATGGGGAATTCTGCGGCTGCGGCTGATCTCCAGCAGGGTCGGCCCCCGGGGCGATCTGGCCGTCTGCCCGCCGGCATAGCGTACCGTCAGGCGCGGAAGCCGCAATTGCAGCGCCTGCCGCCCGGCGAAAATCCCGAATGCGAGCGCCAAAAGGCCGTAAAACAGCCAGGGCAGATTCTGCTTTATGTCCTCGACGCTGACCGCCGGCGCCGCCGCTTTGGCCGGGCTGCCATAGCCGTAAGGGTCGTCTTCCTCTCCCTCGCCGTAACCATAGGGGTCGCTCTTCTTGGCCGCCCCATAGCCGCCGCTATCCGCGCCATAACCATAGGGGTCGCTCTTCTTGGCCGCTCCATAACCGCCGCCATCCGCGCCGTAACCATAGGGGTCGCTCTTCTTGGCCGCCCCATAACCGCCGCTATCCGCGCCATAACCGCCGCTATCCTCGCCGTAACCGCCGCTATAGCTCTTTTTGCCATAGGCGGCGGCCTGCCGGGCCTTTTCGGCCTTGTCCGCCGCCACCTGCCGCCCGGCCACCGAAAAGCCGGCCAGGCCCAGCATCGGCAACATCACCGCCAGCGCCAGCAGCGGCATGAACAATTTGCGATAGCCCGCCGACAGGCGCAGCCAGTAATGCATCCCCATGCAGCCATGGGTCCACACGATCAGCAACAATATGCTCTGCGCCCAAGCGAGATCCGGCCACAGCCCGCCCAGCATATATTTGTAATCATCCGTGGCCCCGAAATAGTCATGGGCGATCCGGCTCACCGCGATATGCTGCAGCAGATAGAACGGGATGCATAGGCCAAGCAGGCCCTGGGTTGCCTCCCATAGGGGCATGCGCAATGTGCTGCGCCGCGCCAGCTTGATCAGCGCCATGGTGGGATGGGTGATGATCGCCGCCACCAGCACCAGCCCCCCGGCCGCCGAGCGGGTCACCACATGCCGCCAGTCCTGGAATTGCTGCATCGCCTCCAAGCTGATCAGCCCCAGGGCATGATTGAAGAAATGAAAACCGGCAAAGGTGAACAGCACCAGGCCGGAAATGAGGCGCAGCTTTTGCTGCCAGTCGCCGGTGGGGGTCATAAACGCATCGGCCTCTATCTTGCTCTTATTGTTGGTGTTCGCTTAAGCGGCCTTGATCCTAGAACAATTTCCGGAGGAATAGAACCATTCTGGTCTGGCGCGTCCAGAGTGAGAGTGCAGGAACTTTGGCTTTACCGTGGCCATCAGAAATATCTTAGTGGTTCAGTCTGCGACAATTGTTCATATCCACAAAGCATCCGAAAAGATGAATCCTTATAGCTTAATGAAATGATGGGTTTTCTTCACCACTGACCGGATCGGAAGGTGGTGCTGCAACATGGAGAATCGCACATGAAAACCGCACTCGTTGCAATCGCTCTCGCCTTTACCGTTGTCTCGTTTTCAACCACCGCTTCCGATGCCAGGGATATTACCAGATGCTACCATGCCAAGCGGCCGGCAGGCAGGAACACCAGCGCAAATACCGGCACGCACGGACCAAAGCAGCAGAGTTATTATATGAGGAGCGGCTATTATACGCGCTGCCGGACGGGCAACTATAATTATGTGATGAATTGGGCGTCGCGCTGTTCGCGGTTTTTCAGTAAATACTTCAGGTCTTCCATGGCCCAAGGCAATGGTTGTTAGGAACAGGACTCATTAATTTCGTCCATTCTGCGCTGGCAGATTTTGCTGTTGAGCCGGCGCAGGACTGCAGAAAATAAAATTATCTTCAAGGTCCTGCCCTTAGCAATCAACCACGCTGACCGCCAACCCGCCGAGGCTCGTTTCCTTGTATTTGTCGCTCATGTCGCGCCCGGTCTGGCGCATGGTCTCCACGCATCTGTCGAGCGAGACATAATGGGTGCCCGAACCCTTCAGCGCCAGCCCCATTGCCGTCACCGCCTTCACCGCCCCCAGGGCGTTGCGCTCAATGCACGGCACCTGCACCAGCCCGCCGATCGGGTCGCAGGTCATGCCCAGATGATGCTCAAGGGCGATTTCCGCCGCATTTTCGATCTGTTCATTGCTGCCCCCCATCACCGCGCACAGCCCCGCTGCCGCCATGGCCGAGGCCGAGCCTACTTCGCCCTGACAGCCCACTTCGGCCCCGGAGATCGAGGCGTTATGCTTGATCAGCCCGCCGATCGCCGCCGCGGTCAGCAGGAACTCGCGCGCATCTTCGGGCCGGGCGCCGCTGCACAACTCCAGATAATAGCGCAGCACCGCCGGGATGATGCCGGCGGCGCCATTGGTCGGCGCGGTCACCACCCGCCCGCCGGCGGCGTTTTCCTCGTTCACCGCCAGCGCGAACACCGACAGCCAGTCCATCACATGATGCGGTAGACAGGCATTATTGCGCCGCTCCCTGACAAGATCGCGGTAGATGCCCCGCGCCCGCCGCCTGACCCCAAGGCCGCCGCCGAGCTCGCCATGTTGCTCCAGCCCACGCGCCATGCAGGCTTGCATGGCCGCCCAGATGGCGTCGAGATGCGCATCGAGCCGCTCTCCGCCGGGGCGGGCGCATTCATTGGCCCGCTTCATCCCGGCGATGCTGAGCCCGGAAGCTTTGCCCATCGCCAGCATTTCATTAGCCGAGGCGAAGGGATAGGGGAAGTTGACATCAGAAACATCCACCCCCGGGCTTTGCCTCTCCGCCATTTCCGCTGCGCTCAGCACGAAGCCGCCGCCAATGGAATAATAGACCTCATCAAGCAGCGCCTCGCCGGAGGGGCCGAGCAGTTGAAAGCGCATGCCGTTGCTGTGGCCGGGCAGGGCGGGGCCCTTGTCGAACACAAGGTCCTCTTGCGGGCAGAACCGGACCGCGCCGCCTGCATGCGCGATACGCCCATCCCGGGCCTGGGCGGCGATCATCCCGTCGATCCGGCCGGGCTCGATGGCTTCCGGCGTTTCACCCATCAGGCCGAGAATGATCGCCCGGTCGCTGCCATGGCCTATTCCGGTGAAGGCGAGCGAGCCATAGAGGCGCACGCTCAGCCGCGCCTCCGCCGGGGCATCGGCCGGGATTTGCGCCGCGAACCGCCCCGCCGCCACCATCGGGCCGGTGGTGTGCGAGCTGGATGGGCCGATCCCGATCTTGAAAATATCCGTCACGCCGAGGAACATGGATCACCTTATCTTTCTTCGAGTTGATAGTGCCTGCACCTTGTCCGCCGCGTCAATTATTGCGTAGAGTGAACCCATGTTCGATTCCATTCTGATTGCCAATCGCGGGGAAATCGCCGTCCGGGTGGCGCGCACTGCCCGCAGGCTCGGGCTGCGGGTGATCGCGGTCTATTCCGAGGCCGATGCGGGCGCGCCGCATGTCGCCATGGCGGATGAGGCGGTCTGTATCGGCCCGCCCGCCGCCGCCACCTCCTATCTGAACGCCGATGCGGTACTGCGGGCGGCCCGGGACAGCGGGGCCGCGTGCATTCACCCCGGTTACGGCTTTTTGTCGGAAAATGCCGAATTTGCCCGTGCCTGCGCGCGCGAGGGGCTGGTTTTTGTCGGCCCGCCCGCTGCCGCGATGGAGGCCATGGGCCTTAAATCCCGCGCCAAACAGCTCATGCAGGAGGCCGGGGTGCCGGTGGTGCCGGGCTATCATGGCGCGGATCAGGATGACGCCACGCTCGGCGAGGCGGCGCTGAAAATCGGCTTTCCGGTGCTGATCAAGCCCTCCGCCGGCGGCGGCGGCAAGGGCATGCGCCGGGTGGACGATGTCAGTGAGCTTGGCGCCGATCTGGCGGCGGCGCGGCGCGAGGCCCTCTCGTCCTTCGGCGACAGCACCCTGCTGATCGAGAAATATATCGAAACCCCGCGCCATATCGAAATCCAGGTGCTGGGCGACAATCACGGCAATGTGGTGCATCTGTTCGAGCGCGATTGTTCGGCCCAGAGGCGGCACCAGAAAATCATCGAGGAAGCCCCGGCGCCCGGGCTCGATGAGGAGGTTCGCGCCGCCATGTGCGGGGCGGCGGTCAAGGCGGCCAGGGCGGTCAATTACAGCGGCGCCGGCACGGTCGAATTTATCGCCGACGGTTCAAAACCGCTCAGCCGGGACGGGTTCTGGTTTCTGGAAATGAACACCCGCCTGCAGGTCGAGCATCCGGTCACCGAGATGATCACCGGGCTCGATCTCGTCGAATGGCAATTGCGGGTGGCGGCGGGCGAGACCCTGCCGTCGCGGCTCTCCTCCCTGAAGCCGGACGGCCATGCCATCGAGGCCCGGCTCTATGCCGAGGACCCGGCCAATGGCTTCCTGCCCAGCGTCGGGCGGGTGCACAGGCTCGATTTCGCCATGGATGCCGCCGATGACCCGGAGGCGGTGCGCATCGATGCCGGCATCGCCGAGGGCGGCAAGGTCACCCCCTATTACGACCCGATGATCGCCAAGCTGATCGCCCATGGCAAGACCCGCCGCCAGGCCATCGAGCGCCTGGATGCGCTGATCGCCGGCTCGCTGATTGCCGGACCGAAGACCAATGCCTTGTTCTTGCGCCGCCTGATCACCCACCGGGAGTTCCGGCGCGGCGGCATCGACACCGGCTTTGTGGCGCGCAATCTGGACGAGTTGACCCGGGTGGAGGAGGGGGTCCGGGCCGGGCTGATCGCCGCCGGCCTGCACTTCGAGCTCGACCGGGCTGGTGATTTCAGTTTTGACGCCAGCCCCTGGGACGCCGCCGATGGCTGGCAATTGGGCGGGCAGCGGCGCATCGGCATTGACGCCGTGGTTGACGGCGCGCCGGTGGCGATGCTGGCGACATGGCGCGGCGGGGACTGCGAGATTGCGCCGGCCGAGGGGCCGCCATCCGCGCCGCCAGATGATATCCGGCTGGTGGAGGCGCCGGGCGGGGTCTATGCCGCCTCGGGCGGGCTTTGCCTGTTCACCGCGCTCGACGATCCGCTCAGCGCCGATCACGATAGCGAGGCCGGGCAGGGGGATCTGACCGCGCCGATGCCGGGCCGGGTCGCGGTGCTGAATGTGGTGAAGGGCGATAAGGTCAGGCAGGGCGATACCCTGCTCGTACTGGAAGCGATGAAGATGGAGCACGCCATCAAGGCGCCCTTTGCCGGGGTGGTGAGCGCGCTGGCCGCCGCCGAGGGCGAGCAGGTCGGCGAGGGCGCGGTGCTGGTTCATCTCGAACCGGAGGCCGAATGAGCCGCCCGGTTGATGCGCGGATCGACATCCGCATTGCCGACATCACCACCTTAGCCGTGGATATGATCGTCAACGCCGCCAACCCGTCTCTGCTCGGCGGCGGCGGGGTCGACGGGGCCATTCACCATGCCGCCGGGCCGTCCCTGCTCGAGGCCTGCCGCAAGCTCGGCGGTTGCCGCACCGGCGAGGCCAAGCTCACCGGCGGTTTCGATCTGCCGGCCCGCTATGTCTGCCACACGGTGGGGCCGGTCTGGCACGGCGGCGGCCGGGGCGAGGACGAAGCCCTCGCCGCCTGTTACCGCAGCAGCCTTCAATGCGCTGCGGAAAAAGAATGCGAAACCGTGGCTTTCCCCGCCATTTCGACCGGGGTTTACGGCTTTCCGCCGGCGCGCGCCGCCCGCATCGCGGTCAGGGAAGCGCGCGCCTTTCTTGAAAATCACCCCCGGCCGGCCCAGATCATATTCTGCTGCTTCAGCCAGGCCTCGGCCGACCATCACCTTGACGCCATGGATACATAGGGAGCCACCGCCAATGAGCAAGCCGATCGAATTTTATTACTGGCCGACCCCCAATGGCTGGAAAATCTCCGTCATGCTCGAAGAACTGGGCCTGCCTTATGAGCTGAAACTGGTGCATATCGGCCAGGATGAACAGTTCGAGCCCGCGTTTCTGGAGGTTTCGCCCAATAACAAGATCCCGGCCATCAGGGACTTTGACGGTCCCGGCGGCGCGCCGGTCACCGTGTTCGAATCCGGCGCCATCCTGATTTATCTGGCCGAAAAGACCGGCAAGTTCTATGCGGACGATCCGCGCCGGCGCATCCAGATTCACGAATGGCTGTGCTGGCAGGTCGGCGGCCTCGGCCCCATGGCCGGCCAGGCCCATCATTTCCGCCATTTCGCCAAGGAGAAAATCCCTTACGCCATCAGGCGCTATACCGAGGAGGTCGAGCGGCTCTATGACGTGATGGACACCAGGCTCGAGGGACGCGACTGGCTGGTGGACGATTATTCCATCGCCGATATCGCCTGCATCGGCTGGATCAACGCCCATGAACGTCAGGGACAGGATCTTGACGAATTTCCCAATCTGAAAGCCTGGTATCAGCGCATGCTGGCCCGCCCCGCCGTGCAGCGCGGCCTCGAGCTTAATCTGAAACTGCGGAAATAGCAGAGGCGGCCCGACGCGGCGAGCCTGGATCCCGCCTGGATCCTGTTTTCCAACGGCATGACGGTCGGGCAATGTACCGGGCCCGCCAAGCCTCCCCCGTCATTCCGGCGCTGGCTTTAAGCCCCTGACCCTGGCGCGGGCTTACTTCTGCGCAGGCCGGGCCAGAAAGCGCAGCACCACATAACCGGCAATGGCTGAAATCAGCGAGCCGGCAATCACCCCGAGCCGGTCATTCATCATCATCGCCCCGCCGCCCTGCTCAAAAGCCAGCGAGGAAATGAACAGGCTCATGGTGAAGCCGATGCCGCACAGCACGGAGAGGCCATAGACATGCATCCAGCCGACCC